>JAAUOQ010000005.1 GCA_012034795.1 Leptolyngbyaceae cyanobacterium CRU_2_3 | reverse complement strand
GTTATAGCAATTTTCAATTGAATAGAGTACAGCTTATTTTTGAAAGCCTCGCGGAGTCGAGGCTTTCAAAAAAATATTTTTGGTTTTATCACAAGCGCGAAGCGCTATAAGAATAGTGAGTTAAGAGTTTGCGCCGTAATAAATCCAAAGCAGTGCAGGCGCTCAACCACCGAATAAACTCTCGACCTTGGAAGGCACCAAACTGATATTGAAAGCTTTCTACCTGATTACCAGGACCAGCAATGCCAATGTAGACCAACCCTACAGGTTTAGCCTCTGTACCGCCGTCAGGGCCAGCAATGCCAGTAATACTCAGTCCCCAAGTGGTGGATAGGCGATCGCGCACCCCAGCCGCCATTTGGCAAGCCACGATGTCGCTGACGGCTCCCTGCTGCGCGAGGTCAACCGGATTCACGTTTAACAAGTTCACTTTTACCTGATTCTCGTAGGAGATAACGCCTCCCCAGAAATATGCTGAACTGCCTGAAACGGCTGTCAGCAGGCTGCCCAAGCCACCTCCAGTACAAGATTCTGCAACCGAGACAGTTTGCTGAGCCGCTTTTAACAGATCGCCCACAACAGAAGCGAGTGTATCATCATCTGCACCGAAGTAATCTAGCCCGCCAATGTCACGGAGTTGCTGCTCCACAGGAGCAATAATTTGTAGAGCCTCGGTCGCAGTAGCAGCTTTTGTCGAAACCCGTAGTCGTACCTCACCTCGTCCGGCATAGGGAGCCACCGTTGGATTAGTTAACTGGATTTGAGCAGCCGCTTTGTCGGCCAAGGTAGATTCGCCAATTCCCCAAAATCGCAAAGTCCGGCTATGGATTACGCCTTGGCTCCAGCCCTGGTTGTGGATATAAGGCACCGCTGTTTGTTGCCACATGGCTTGCATTTCGCTAGGAACTCCTGGAAACGTCAGGAGGGTCAGTCCACTACGAGGTTGCCAAATGATGCCAGGGGCACTGCCAGTTGGGTTGGGCAAAATTTCTGCGCCTTGGGGCAACAGGGCTTGCTTACGAAGGCTGTCAGACATGAGTCTGCCGCGCCGGCTCAGCTTTTCGGCAATGTCCTGTAAGACTTCGGAGCGTTCAACTAGGGGCACGCCAAAAAAATCTGCTAAAGTCTCCGTGGTCAGATCATCCGGTGTAGGACCTAATCCTCCCGTAAAGATCAGCAGGCGCGATCGATCGCAGGCAATGGCGATCGCTTTTTGCAACCGTAAGACATTATCTCCCACCACAGTCTGGTAGTAGTGAGGAATTCCCAGTTCGGCCAACTGTTGAGCGAGAAATTGGGCATTGCTATTCAGAATTTCGCCCAACAGCAGTTCGGTGCCAACCGAAATAATTTCGGCACTTTGGGTTGTTTCGTTCATTTCCTGAATTCCTCACCTCCAGCTTGTTTACAGCTTGGCACGCTTCCTCACCCGCCAGCCTGTGTAGCTGAGTAGAGCAGTAGCGGCGATCGCATAGCCTACTCCGCTAGGTATGCCCGAAAATGCCAGTGCCAGGCTACCGACCCAAAGTGTCAGCGTGTAGATAAACAATACCGTGAAACGATGGGACAGTCCTGCCTTTAGCAAACGATGATGCAAATGGCGTTTATCTGCTTGAAAGGGTGACTTGCCGTGGCGAAGCCGCTCAATAATCACCGCCGACATATCTAAAATGGGAACTGCTAAAATTAGATAAGGCAGTAACACTGCGACTGTGGTTACTCCTTTGACTAAGCCAATCACTCCCACCCCAGCCAGTGTAAAACCCATGAAATAGGCTCCACCATCCCCCATAAAAATCTGGGCTGGGTTGAAATTGTATCGCAGGAAACCCAAGGCACCCCCTGCTAAAGCTGCGGCGATTAGAGCGGCAGGAGACTGATCCATAAACAAACAAACGATCAGCATCACCACTGCGGCAATCCCCGATACGCCTGCGGCCAAACCGTCTAAACCGTCGATCCAATTGATGGCATTGGCCATACCCACTAGCCAAATAATAGTAACTGGCAGATTAATCCAAGTGGGCAGTTCTGTCAGTCCCAGGGCGGGGATGCTAAGAAACTCAATTTGTACGCCAGCATGCCAAGCGCCATAAGCTACGGCAGATTGCAACAGTAGCCTGACAAATGGGGAAAGCGTAAATAAATCATCTGCTAAGCCAATCAAGAAGAACCCCAGACCCCCAACGTGACTCCCAGCACCTCGTGGGTTTTGTCGGTGGGTAGTCCCGCGAAGCCTCCTATCCACCACATTAGCAATAGGGAAATGAGTGCTCCCAGAAAAATTGATACTCCACCCAAACGAACCATTGGATGTTGATGAACTTTGCGACCGCCAGGTGGGTCAAAATAGCCACTCTCCAAACCAATTTTCTTGACCACTGGCGTGGTGAGAAGAACGACAAGGGTGGATATGACGAAGGCAGCCAGATGGTAAAGCTGTGGGGGCATCGGTAATCCGTGGGTGTAGGACAAAATACACGGTCAGGCAGAGTCTACATGAACTGTTGCTCTAAATCTAGAGCTACGGCAGAATTTTCTTACTGCTATCGCTAAGGTTACTGCGGCAGAGGGCAGCAAGTATCCTAAACTGGCCTAACTAGATATCAAGCACAGCTTCGCTAATTCATTAGTGATTCATTAGTGATTCATTAGTGAGTCTTGCCGAGAGTATTTTTAACACATGGCTCTGGTTTGGTATCACTTACGCGACGCAATTTTAGAATTTAATTTTTTGAATTTTTCGGCAAATCATTGATTTCAATCCAGCTAGCGGCTGAATCAAGCGAGCTATCAACCCTACCCGATCATTCATCCCATGACCTTGTGTTCCCGGAAATTGTTTCGAGGAGCCAAGCCCTTATGCGGCGCTAGTTGGCATGTATCAAGATCATTCTGTTTGATGAGTTAGTGGTTTTTACTCTACTACTTTTACTTTAAGGAAGGAGGTGTATTGGGGTACTAAAGGAATGGTGAGTCTAGGAGTTGTGAGTCAGTATGGGGTGTTAGTCAGTAGCTATTTAGGACTGGCACTAGGGTATCTACCAGGGTTGAGGATGAATCGGGCAACGATCGCTCTGGCGGGATCTGCCTTGCTGATTGGGCTAGGTCTGCTGAGTGTGGAAGAAGCTTGGCAGGCGATCGATTCAACCACGATTGTATTTCTGCTGAGCATGATGGTCGTGAATGCAAATTTGGCATATTCTGGCTTTTTCCGGTTGTCCTTGATCACGTTGATCGGGTTGACTCGCAGCCCGTTGGGGTTAATCACAACATTGACTTTTGGCAGCGGACTGCTGTCGGCTTGCTTTCTCAACGACACGATCGCGATCATCTTGACACCGCTTACCCTGAGTTTGACGCAGGCTTTACGCCTGAATCCGATTCCTTATTTACTAGCAGTGGCAGGAGCCACCAATTTAGGTTCGGTGGCCACCCTGAGCGGCAACCCGCAAAATATTCTGATTGGCTCGTTTTCCCACATTCCCTACCTTGATTTTGCTCAAGCCCTTACCCCAGTAGCATTGATGGGGTTGGTGCTCCAGGTCGGCTTATTGGCATGGCTGTATCCAGAAGTGCGGGGATGGGCAACCTGTGCTGGGGGGACTGAAGTTCGATCGCAGACTTACCAACCCTTGTTTGTCAAAACGATGGTGATTACACTGGCGCTTCTGGCAGCTTTTGTCATGGGTGTACCTTTGGCAAAAGCTGCTTTGTTGCAGCAGCGCTGCTTTTAGTGACTCGTCGTTTTGAAGCCCGATCGCATTCTGCGGGAGGTCGATTGGAATCTGTTGCTGGATGTTCTCTGGGCTGTTTGTTCTGACCCGCTGCACTGTCAAGCGCTGAATGGGCTGGAGTTCCTGACTGGCTGGGTTGGTTCCACTTGGGGACTGACCAGTGTCACGGTTATCCTGTCTAACTTGATCTCGAATGTTCCAGCCGTGCTGCTACTTCAGCCCTTGATCAAATCTGATGATACTCAAGCCTGGCTCTTACTAGCAGCTAGTTCTACGCTGGCAGGTAACTTAACGCTGTTTGGTTCAGTCGCCAACCTCATTGTGGCAGAGGCAGCAGAAAAAATGGGGTATCGCCTCTCGTTTGCTGAGCATTTGCGGTTTGGTTTGCCTCTCACCCTTGCCACTGTAGCGATCGCCTTTGTGTGGTTGGCTCGCTGAGGAAAAGGCAAGGTTCAGTTCTCTTAAAACACGCTAATTTCTAGACCTTGGGCTAGGGCTTCCACAAAAGCCAGCCCCCCGATCGGGTTGCCAACTGCATCTAAAGCAGGACTATAGCAGGCGATCGCCCCTTCTCCAGGAACAATTGCCAGTAACGCGCCGCTAATGCCTGATTTCATCGGTAGTCCGATCCGCACGGCATAGAGGCTAGAGTCTTCGTAGAGTCCGCAAGTCAGCATCAGGGCGTTGACCATGCGGCAATGCTTTGGGGTCAATGCATTACCAAAAGCACTACCGGAAGCATTACCAGGCAATGCCAGGAGATACCCCATCTGAGCCAGATCGGTAACTTTTCCAGCCAGGCAACAGATTTGCTCATAAGTATCCAGGGCAGATTCTGAGGCAGTCAGGTATCCATATTGCACGAGAGTATCGGCGATCGCTTGATTCACTCCTCGTCCTGCTGCCCGTACCGAGTCTAGTACCGCTTGATTCAGCTTTAACTGACAGCCTGCGGTTTGGTTGAGCCAGTTGCAGAAATTTTGACAGCGATCGGTTCCATCTTTTCCAGGTAAGCGACTCGCCAGGGCAATCGCACCGCTGTTAAGCATGGGGTTGCGAGGACAACCGCGATCGATAATTAACTGATCCAGTGAATTAAAGGCTGCATCCGAGGATTGTACACCTACCCATTGAAACACTCTGTCTTTGCCAAACTGCTCCAGCAAGTAAAGTAAACAAAAAACGGTTTCACCGCACTCATCAAAGAGAAAGGATAGTTAGTATCACCCAATAGCTCAATGGACTGACCTCGATGGATACAAATCCCCAACCAACTGGTATCCACAGCCAACAGTTCGGGAATTCGATCAACCAGCCGTCCCTGTTTGCCCTTATGCTTTGCCTGCTCTAACCAAACTGTAAGCTGCTCCAACGATAGCCCAGACAATCCTTTGCCCCTCACTGTCTACCCCTCCGCTTCCGACAACTCCATCCATCGTTCTGTGGCCCTGTCGATCGCTTGATCTAATTCTGCCAATCGTTCTGAGAGTTTTGCACTTCAGTAAATCCGCCAGGGGGCTGGTTGTAAAGCGTTTTCTGAATATCAGCTTTCTCTGTTTCCATTTGAGGAATCTGAGTTTCAAGCTGTTCTAGTTCGCGCTTCTCTTTATAGGAAAGCTTGCGAGCTTTAGTTGCGGTTTGGGTGTCGGCTTTTGCCCCAGCAAGGGTGGCAGTCGAGAGGGCAGGGGTAGGCTGAGATGCCATCTGCGAAGGAGACGGAGATGCATTAGCGGCTCCTTTATCAGTCCGATTTACCTCTGCTGCTTTGTAATCTAAATAGACTGAGTAATTGCCAGGATATTGCCGCAAATTGCCGCCAGGTTCCAAGGCAAAGATGGTTTCTACGGTGCGATCGAGGAAATAGCGATCGTGCGATACCACAATCACACAGCCGTTGAAGTCTTCTAGATATTCTTCCAAAACAGCGAGGGTTTGGACATCGAGGTCATTGGTGGGTTCGTCCAGAATCAGCACATTGGGGGCAGCCATCAGCACCCGCAGCAGAAATAGACGGCGTCTTTCGCCCCCTGATAGTTTGTTAATGGGAGCATATTGCTGATTGCCGGGGAACAGAAAGCGCTCTAGCATTTGCGAAGCGGTAATGATCGAGCCATCCGCCGTCTTCACCAGTTCTGCCACTTCTTTGAGATAGTCGATAACTCGCTGGTTGGGGTTGAGTGCCAGATCATCGGAGTGCTGATCAAAATAGCCAATGTGAATGGTGCTGCCGATCTCAACACTGCCGGAATCGGGCTGTACCTTACCCGTGATCATATTCATCAGGGTGGATTTTCCGGCTCCATTACCGCCGATAATGCCAATGCGATCGTCGGGATTGAACTCGTAGGTGAAATCCTGGATGAGGGTGCGGCCATCATATGCCTTGGAAATATGGCTGAGTTCAATCACCTTTTTGCCGATTCGCCGACCTGCTGTCGTGATTTCCACCTTGCCCAGGGCTGGCTTAAAGTCTTTGGTTCGCATATCTTGAATGCGATCGATCCGCGCCTTTTGTTTGGTGCTGCGGGCTTTGGGTCCTCGTTTCAGCCACTCCAACTCGCGCCGCAAGACACCGCGATGCTTGCGTTGAGAACTAACATCAGCTTCTTCAGCCAGGGCTTTTTTCTCTAAATAATAGGAATAGTTGCCGTCATACGTGTAAAGGTCGCCGCGATCGATCTCTAAAATGCGGTTGGTGACGCGATCGAGGAAGTAGCGATCGTGGGTGATCAGCAACAATGCCCCTCGGAAGCGGTTGAGATACTCTTGCAGCCATTCCACTGATAGCGCATCCAGATGGTTGGTAGGCTCGTCCATCAGCAGAACTTCGGGTTCTGAGAGCAGGGCAGTAGCCAGAGCCACTCGCTTGCGGTAGCCCCCCGACAAATCTTTCACCCTGGCATGAAAGTCTTCAATGCCCAGCTTGGAGAGAATGATTTTGGCATTGGTTTCTAGCTCCCATGCTCCAGTGGATTCCATGCGTTGCATGACACTGGATAGACGAGACATCAAGCGATCGTGCTCTTCGCCGGTCGTCCCCTGTGCTAGCTTGTCAGAGAGTGTTTCATACTCCTGCACCAGGGCCATGCGATCGCCACTGTCGGCAAACACTTGTTCTAGAACCGTCAAGCTTTCGTCCACATCGGGCTGCTGCGGCAGATAAACAATCCGTGCCCCGGAGTTGACCCAGATTTCGCCTTCGTCGATGGGTTCTAATCCGGCAATCATCTTGAGCAGGGTCGATTTGCCGGAACCGTTTGTGCCAATTAAGCCCACCTTATCGGCAGCATCCAGGCTATAGCTGGCGTCCTTGAGGATTTCTTTAATGCCAAAGTCTTTTTTTACAGATTGCAGCGTGAAGATGCTCATGGGAAAGAAGTTAGGGGGCAATTCTTCTGCAAGATGCAGAACGGTGCAAGCCTGCTCGATTTAGCTTATCAAATTCACCCCAGAGAATGTGGCTCGTCCTGGCTGAAATCAGGGGCGATCGCCTATTCCAGATCCAGCTTAGGTTGCCTGTGAGAAGCGATCGCCCTCTTCAGGTGTGACTTATACTTGAATGCCTGCCGTTAGCCGAAAAATGTAAGAATTTGAAAAAACAATTAGAGGAAGAACATCATGCCAGCGATTCTTAAATTAAACCTATCTTTGCAAGTTTTAGCAGAAGCGATCGCCTCTCTCGATTTAGAGGAAAAACGTCAGTTGAAAGAGATGATTGAGCAACAAATCTTTGAAGCAGAGGAAGCCCTTTATGAAGATGACTCGGAAACGCAAGCCGAAATTCAGGCAGTGCGGACAGAATATAAAACAGGTGAGTATTTGACTCTGGATGAATACCTCGCCAGTAGCTCAAAGTAATCGTTATGAGCTACACGATTATCGTCTCCAAGCCTGTCCAAAAACAGATAGACGACCTGCCAAGTGATATTAAGGATCGCCTTGCTGAGAAAATCAAAACCCTTGTAGAGGAGCCGCGTCCAGATGGAGTTGTCAAATTAAAAGGGTCTGATCGCGAATATCGTATTGGGCGGGTGATTATCGAATCCGCTATGAGGTTGATGATGAGAGGCAGATTATACAACTCTTGCAGTGCAAACATCGAAGAGATGTTTATCGATGAAGGTTATGAAGGTTCTCACCCTTTCTGATTGTCTGACCTAAATCGTCCGGCGACAAATTCTCGTTTGGCAGCATGTTTGGTGCTGCGTCCCGAAACCCGCTCACGCCACATGCGAAAGCTAGAAGCTTTCATCTCGCGCCGCATTAGGGCAATCGTCTGCTGTTCATCTAAGCCAAACTGGAGGGCGATCGCTTCAAAAGTAGTGCGGTCTTCCCAAGCCATTTCAATAATGCGATCAATAGTCTCAGGATCTAGATCCGGTAATTTCATGGCTGAACCTAACTTTCTGAGTTTTGCAATTTAGGCAAACCCTGCCTGTTCAAAAGCAGCCTTACCAATCTAGCAACAAACCTCAGAAAACCGCTTCCTGCTTTAGGTTAGGAGCATCGCGATGCGATCGACACAACATCTTCACACAAACAAGCCCGGTTTTGGGTACAATTCTGCCTGACACTGCATGTCAGCATCTGCATGTGGGCTGACGCTCCATTCTTACTCCTCGTCCTCCATGATCAAAGTCGAGCATCTCAGCAAAACCTACGGCACAACCACAGCCATCCAGGACGTCACCTTTGAAGTAGAAAAAGGGGAAATTCTAGGGTTCTTGGGCCCTAACGGTGCTGGAAAAACCACCACCATGCGGATTTTGACGGGCTATTTGCCCGCCACCAGCGGCACCGCAAAATTGCTGGGTTTGATGTGCATGAAGACTCACTGTCCGTTCGTCAACGCATTGGCTATTTACCAGAAACGCCACCGCTCTATCCTGATATGACTGTGGAGGGGGTTTCTCCACTTGTGGCGCAAATCAAAGGGGTGGCCGCAGGCGATCGCCCCAGACGAGTCGATCTGGCTATCAACCGCTGTAACCTGCTGGAGAAGCGCCGAGTTCTAATTCGCAAGCTGTCTAAGGGGTTTCGGCAGCGGGTCGGCATTGCCCAGGCGATCGTCCATGATCCCCCTGCCATTATTTTGGATGAGCCGACAGTGGGGCTAGATCCTAGGCAAATCATTGATGTCAGAAATCTGATTAAGAGTCTGGCTGGAGAGCATACGATTATTCTCTCGACTCATATCCTGCCAGAAGTCAGCATGACCTGTAGCCGGGTTGCCATCATCAACCGAGGGCAAGTGGTGGCCATCAACACACCCGACCAACTGATGGCGCAGCTTAACAGCAGTGCTGGCTATGAATTAGAGGTGGAGGGAAATGCAGAGCTATTATGGCAACAGCTTCATACTTTGCCAGGTGTGCGTGCTGTCAAAATTGCCGAGGCAGACTTGCCTGCATCTGGCGATCGCTACAAAGTTTCAGTGTCACTGGAATCTGGCAGCGAGCGGGTGGGTCGAGAAATTGCAGCTCGTGTCGTTGGTGCAGGACTGGGGCTGTACGAAATGAAGCGATCGCGGGTCAGCCTGGAAGATGTGTTCTTGGAGCTAACCACTGAGGATCTAGCTCCTGAAGATCTGGGGGCTGAAGATCTGGGGGCTGAAGCAAAGCTGCCAGAGGCGATTGAGTCTGAAAAAATATCCGAAGGAGAAGAGGGTTAATGGGCATCATTTTTGCCAATATCATTGCAATCTATCGCCGCGAGCTAAAAAGCTACTTTGCTTCTCCCTTTGCTTATGTCATTGCTGGCATTTTTTGGCTGATCAGCGGCTTTTTCTTCTTCGCGATTTTGATGGGGCCCAATGGGCTAATTACTCAGGTTGCCCTCCGCGATCAAATGGGGATGACAACGCCCCCTGTAGATGTTGCCTATCAGCTTCTTAGCTCTTTTTTAGGAGTACTCGCCTTTCCGCTGGCTTGGTTCATTCTGCCCATGCTGTCTATGGGACTCTATACCGAAGAGCGGAAGCGCGGCACACTGGAACTCCTAGCCACTTCGCCCTTGACCAATTGGGCAGTGGCATTGGGCAAACTTTTGGGCGTGCTGACCTTCTTTATCACTATGCTTCTCCCTTTATTGGTGTATGAAGCGATCGCTCTGGGAGCCTCTAACCCGCCGGTACCGCTGATGATCTGGGGGTTGGGGCATATCAGTTTAATTCTATTAGCTGCCGCCATTTTGTCTTTGGGAATGTTCCTCTCTTCTCTGACCGATAGCACCATCCTGGCAGCCATTTTGACCTTTGGCTTGCTCGTGCTGCTCTGGGTTACAGATGCGATCGCCAGCAGCATTGGCGGCCCGGTGGGCGAAGCATTGGGACATCTGTCGCTGCTCAAAAGCTACAGCAATCTGACTCAGGGCATTTTTGAAATCAGTAGCTTTGTGTTGTTCTTCAGCTATATCGTTTTGGGTGTGTTTCTCACAGCCCAAGCCATTGAAACATTTAGATTTCAGCGATCGTAAATAAAATTTGCTTGCCGAATATTTCCTGAATTCTTTACCTTTCCCATGAACAAAGCTGATCTACCGAACTGGAAACTTCTTAAATATCTCTTCTGGCTGGGCCCAGTCTTGGTTGTCATGGGACTCACAGCAGGGGCGGTGTCCGGTTGGGGAGCCGTACCTGCAACGATCATTGTGGTGGGGCTAGGGTTAATTGCAGCCTGGCTGATTTTGGAAAGTTCGGCCCAGCCCGGATTTTGGGGACGCCGATCGACCCAGGTCGGCACCAATGCATTATTGTCAACACTGGCCATGCTAGCCATCGTTGGTATGGTCAATGTGCTAGCGGTTCGCTATTCTCCCCGATTAGACTTGACAGAAAATCAGATTTTCACTCTGGCACCGCAGTCTCAAGAAGTGGTGCAAAGTCTGAAACAGCCTGTCAAGGTATGGGTGTTTTCGCCAATTGCTAATCCAGTCGATCGCGAACTTTTAGAAAACTACCGTCGCAGTAGCAGCCAGTTTAGCTACGAATTTGTTGATCCGCAGTCCCAGCCGGGAATCGCAAAACAGTTTGGTATACAGGCATTGGGTGAGGTCTATCTGGAGACGGGCAGCAATCGCCGGTTGATTGATACCCTCGCTAGTGGAGCACCCCTCTCTGAGCGCAAGCTCACCAACGGCTTAGCGCAACTCAGCGTGACCCAGCAGCAAAAAATATACTTTCTGCAAGGACATGGAGAGCGCCCCCTAGAAGCAGCAGGTGAGGATGGCTTTGCTCGTGCCATTAGCCGTCTCCAAGATGAAAGCTATGTGCCTGTGCCTCTGAATCTGGTAGAGAACCCTCAAGTTCCCGATGATGCTGCTCTGGTGGTGGTGGCAGGGGCAAAGCGATCGCTTCTAGACAAGGAAGTGACAGCGCTGCGAGACTACAGCAAGCGCAAAGGGGGCTTGATGCTATTAATTGATCCGCAGACTGATCCCAAGCTTAATGCCCTTTTGAGCGACTGGGGCGTTAGGGCGAGCGATCGCTGGTGATTGATCCGGCTGGACAAGCGATCGATCGAGGTCTAGGGGTAACAGTCGTAAATCAGTATGGCGATCACCCAATTACGCGGGGCTTTGGTGGCGGCTACACGGTTTATCCCCTGGCGATGCCTCTGGAAATGACGGAAGTTTCTGGTGTTGAAGGGATGATCTTGATCTATTCCAGCGATCGCACTACGGCTCAACGCATTAATTCTCGGAACGAAGTGCAATCTGATCCGGCTACTGATCCCAAAGGCCCCTTTAACTTGGGCATGGCCCTGACTCGTGATGCCTCATCGGATCTGGTGCTCGCTCCTGCGCCCAGCCCTTCACCCAGTGCTTCGTCCAGTCCCTCCCCTAGCCCTTCACCAACTCCCTCGTCCAGTCCGAATGCCACTGCCAAGCCCCAGTCTCGATTGGTCGTGATTGGCAACTCCAGCTTTGCCACGGATGGCCGATTCGATCAGCAACTCAACGGCGATCTGTTTCTCAATGCCACCACTTGGTTGAGTCAGCGCGATAGCGAGGTGCTGTCTATTCGTCCTAAGAACTAACGAGTCGTCGCATTGTCTTGTCTCCTGGGCAGCAACTGTCGATTACCCTAATTTCCATGGCATTTTTGCCGCTGATTGGCTTTAGCACGGCGGCCGCAGTCTGGTGGCGCGCCGATAAATATCATTGATTTTTTATGAAACTCAAACCTTCAACGCTCTTTTTGATTTTGGCGGCACTGGCTTTAGGGGGTGTGGTACTGATTGTGCAATCGCAAGTGCCTGTGCCGCAACCAGGAGCCACAGCCAGCGACCCCAAAAAATTGTTTTCCTTTCAGGAAAGCCAGATTCAGACACTAACGCTACAAACGCAAATTCCGCAAACCCAAGCGCGATCGCTCAAGTTTCAGCGGGACAAAGACGGAAAGTGGCAAATGCTGGAACCGGAAAAAGCAACCGCCAATGACGCTTCCATGAGTTTTCTGTTGAATCTACTGGCAACTGGGCAAAGCCAGCGATCGTTTTCTGTTCCCGCCTCCGATCGCGAGCAATACGGCTTTCAGCAACCCTTGGCTACCCTGGAAGTGACCCTTGATAACAAAGAAACCCATCAGCTAGTTTTAGGCAGCTATGATTTCAACCGCAGCAACCTTTATGCCCTGGTAGACCCACCGACTGATGCTCAGGCAGGGCTAAATGTGCGGCTGGTGCCTCCCACCTTCGAGACAGCCATCCGTCGTCCTGTAGAAGAGTGGAAGCAGACTCCTGCATCGAAGGCAGCCCCTGACACTTCACCGTTACCCACGCCAGCAGTCAGCCCACCAGCCAGCCCACCAGCAAACGGTTCGCCAACAGTCAGTCCCCTCCCGTCCCCTACTGATGCCAGCCCTCGCAGCGAGGTCAGCCCATCCCCAGAAACAGTCCCTTTGGTCAGCCCGACCAGTCCAGCCAGTCCAGCCAGCGAAGCTAGCCCCTAACTGCAACTATTAGATTATTAGATTAATTAGTCATAGATTAATTGTTATGTCGATCGCCAGTCCTACTGCTACCTTGCTGATCTCCTGTCCCGACCAAAAAGGGCTGGTCGCCAAAATTGCTAGCTTTGTTTACTCCAATGGTGGCAATATTATCCACGCTGATCAACATACCGACGATTCGGCAGGTTTGTTTCTGCTGCGGCTAGAGTGGCAGCTAGAGGGCTTTAACCTGCCGCGTAACCTGATTGCACCGGCCTTTGGCTCGATCGCCCAACCCCTACAAGCCCAATGGCAACTCCATTTTTCGGACGATACTCCTCGGATTGCGATCTGGGTGAGCCGCCAAGATCACTGCTTATTTGACTTGATTTGGCGACAAAAGAGCCGGAGAATTTTGCGGCAGAAAATTTCGCTGATCATCAGCAACCACCCGCATCTGGAAGCGATCGCCCAACAGTTTGGCATCGCTTATCATCACATCCCCATCACCGCAGAGACTAAGCTTCAGCAAGAAGCCCAGCAGCTTGAGTTACTCAAACAATACAACATTGATTTAGTGGTTCTTGCTAAATACATGCAGGTGTTAAGCAGCCACTTTGTAGCAAACTTTCCTCAGATCATCAACATTCACCATTCATTTTTACCTGCCTTTGCGGGGGCCAATCCCTACCATCGGGCCTTTGAACGAGGAGTAAAAATCATTGGAGCCACGGCGCACTACGTCACCCAAGAGTTAGACGAAGGGCCGATTATTGAGCAAGATGTGGTGCGGGTCAGCCATCGCGATCGGGTTGCCGATCTGATTCGCAAGGGAAAAGACTTAGAGCGGATGGTCTTAGCGAGAGCCGTGCGCCTCCACCTGCAAAATCGAGTACTAGTTTACGGCAACCGCACAGTTGTCTTTGCCTAGCCGCCTATGGCATAAGTTCGTATACTCAATCTGCCCTCACCCTAAATCCCTCTCCCGGAGCGGGAGAGGGACTTTGAATCCGGCTCCCCTTCTACCTAGGTGGGGAGAAGGGGTTGGGGGGATGAGGGGCGGATCGGGGATGGTGTGCAGACTTACGCATTGCTGTACTAGCCGCCTATGGCACAAATCTAAATCCCTTTAATAATGAGCAGAACATTGGCGGGGGGCGATCGCCTAAAATCTGGCAAGACAGGATCAAAACATGATTTAGTAGGGCGTTATCGCAATGGTCAAACCTGCCATCCGAGTTTGTATTATTCTGGGCACGCGCCCCGAAGCCATTAAGCTGGCTCCCGTGATTCAGCAATTCCAGCGAGATCCGGCTTTTCAGACTCAGGTCGTGCTCACCGGGCAGCATCAGGAAATGGTGGCGCAAGTCATGCAGTTATTCCAGCTTCAGGCAGACCATGATCTGTCCATCATGCAGCACGGGCAGACGTTAACAGATATCACCTGCCGTAGCCTGCGCGGACTAGAAGATCTGTTCAAACAGCTTCAGCCGCAAATAGTCTTAGTGCAAGGAGATACGACCACCGCATTTGCGGCCGCGATCGCTGCCTTTTATCAAAAAATTCCGGTGGGGCATGTTGAAGCCGGTCTCCGCACCGACGATATTTATAATCCTTACCCGGAAGAGGCCAATCGCCGCTTAATTTCCCAAGTTACTCAACTGCACTTTGCACCTACTGCCCTCTCGGTAGAACATTTGCAGCGATCGGGAGTCGTCGGTAAAATCCATAACACAGGCAATACCGTGATTGATGCGCTGCTATCGGTGGCTGCCCAGCAGCTAGACTGCCCCATTCCCGGACTAGACTGGAATGGCTATCGGGTGATTCTCTCCACGGTTCACCGCCGAGAAAATTGGGGTGCGCCGCTGCGAGACATTGCCCAAGGATTGCTGAAGATTTTGGATAAATTTCCCGATACCGCTCTGCTGCTGCCCCTGCACCGTAACCCCACTGTTAGAGAACCCCTGCAAGAGATCTTGGGCACTCATCCCAGAGTGTTTCTGACCGAGCCGCTGGATTATGGTCATCTGGTTAGTGCTATGCAACGCTGTTATTTGTTGCTAACCGATTCGGGTGGCTTGCAAGAAGAAGCGCCTAGTTTAGGCAAACCTGTGCTGGTACTGCGAGAGACGACTGAACGCCCAGAAGCAGTTACAGCAGGCACGGCTAAGCTAGTAGGAACCCATTCTGAAAATATTTTGCAGCAAGCGGCTGCGCTCCTCAGCAGTCCAGAGGCATACAAAGCTATGGCTAATGTAGCTAACCCGTTTGGCGATGGGCAGGCGTCCAAACGGATTGCCGCAGCAGTTAAGGCATATTTTACAGAAGAAGCAGAAGAGACAGAATAAGGTAACTGCGTCCTGATTCCAGAACCCTATTCCAAAATCAGTAGGGATGCGATCGCATCCCTGCGAAGATAAAACCCTACTCATCTGGCGGTAGCTCAGGCGTTTCCGGCTTGGGCTGGTCAATTAGCTCTTTTTTAGACTGTTTGAGTTGTTTCCACAACGCTTTAATTTGTCGATAGGCATCTTCAGTGGCAACCTTGCCCCCTGTTTCTAAACTGCAAATAATTGAA
The DNA here is from genome assembly GCA_012034795.1 of Leptolyngbyaceae cyanobacterium CRU_2_3. Taxonomy (GTDB): domain Bacteria; phylum Cyanobacteriota; class Cyanobacteriia; order Elainellales; family Elainellaceae; genus Drouetiella. The sequence continues at coordinate 9,306 of JAAUOQ010000005.1, read as the reverse complement.
ACGCGCTGGGCGAACTCTTGAAGGTTGGCATTAAAAGCCAACTGTTCCGGTGTAAATTCACCGTGATAGTGGCTCTGAGGATAGAAAAAATCGTTTTTGATCCGGTCTTTGTCGTCTGTCACAGCGATGAACCCAAGTAGATATAAAGTACTTTTAGCGAAGCTCAATTTTAGGTCGATTTAGAGGCTTTTACGACTAAAGTACTGGTAAGGTACTGGACGGAATTAAGGAAAATCTTAATAAAGAGATAACAAGCAGAACATTGCAGCGATCGCCTTATTATCAACTCTAAGCTAGTTTTACAGGCTTGACTAGTTTCCTCTTTGTCATAGAAAATTTTTGGATTCCACTCACCGTCTCCATCAATCCAAGCATTCCAATCTTTCTTGGGTCAGACAAATTGCCTCTAAAGGATGTGCTGCCTCAAATACTTGAGCGGGTGCCAAACTTTTGAAAAAAGCCTGGGCTGTGCTATCAGCATTGACAAAAATGACCGTTTTCTTAGCCTTCAGGGCCAGGGAAATCTCCGAGGCTGTGCCTGCTCCCATACCACAGACGAGAATCAGTCACTGGTCAAAACATTAATCACATTGCGAGCATCCCCTAAACCCGTGAGGATGGCTATATCAACGGCAGTAGAGACTGTTGATGACTCGACCCCGGTAAAATACCGATCGTCAGTCCGTTGGCTTGTTTGGCTCCTCGACTCGCCGCATCCATCACCCCTACTGCTCTACCGCCCGTCAACAAAATCCAACCCTGCTCGGCAATTTTTTGTCCAAGTGCGTAAGCAATTTCCAGATCTTGAGGAGTGGCGCGATCGCCTGCTCCCATCACTCCGATAATGCGTTTTCTCATATGCGGTTTCTCATATGCGGTTTCTCGCGTTTCGCTGGGAACTCTCCCCCGATCGCTGGGCAAACTGATCGTAGTTTTAGCTCGTGTAGATATCTCTATGAATCTCGCACTCGATCGCTCCTTTCCCTCTATTTCCGTGATCATCCCGATTTACAACGGAGAAGCGGATTTACCAGACTTGCTAGATTGCTTGCAGCATCAGACTTATCCAGTCGATCGCGTGGAATATCTATTGGTGGATAATGGCAGCAGCGATCGCACTGTTGCGATGCTTCAATCTGCTGAGTCTAGAGGCATATTACCGCTGCAAGCCTTGAGTGAAACTCAAATTCAAAGCTCCTATGCTGCCCGCAATAGGGGTATCCGAGCCGCTAGCCATCCCATCTTTGTCTTCACCGATGCTGACTGCCGCCCCCAACCTGATTGGCTCTCCTGTCTCGTTCAGCCTTTCATTAACCCCCAAATTGGCATTGTGGCAGGCGAGATTACGGCCCTGCCTGGCAGGTCTTGGCTAGAACGGTATGCCGATCGCCACGAAACGCTATCGCAAAAGCACACGCTAGCGCATACCTTTTGTGCCTATGGCCAAACTGCCAACCTGGCTATTCGTCGTTCTGCTTTAGAACAGGTTGGGCTATTCCGTCCATATCTGACGACTGGCGGTGATGCAGACCTCTGTTGGCGGATTTTGCGGCAAACCTCCTGGCAAATTCAACTCGCTGCCGATGCGATGGTTCAGCATCGCCACCGCTCCACCCTCACCGAGTTGCAGAGCCAGTGGCGTCGCTATGGGCGATCGAATCGTTATCTGCATCAAATCCATCATGTCAGTCTGGCAAAACCCATCACCTGGCAGGATTGGCTCTATCGCCTCAGCCGTTGGCTGTTGAAGGAAGTTCCTCAAGCTGTGGTAAAGAGTAACCGGATCGATGCAGGCGAGGCAAACCCAAGCAGGATGGATGCAGGCAGGATGGATTCAATTATGAACGCGATCGTCGATACACCCTTAGATCTGCTGTGTGGTCAGGCTCGTGCCCAAGGTCAACGCCATGCTTCTCTACCCGAAACAGCCTGGGAAATTGCCTGGCTAACCCCAACTTGTCCGGAAGTTTCACCCGAACTTCTTGGAAGCGTGTCAGAATCGATAAAGGTTACAGAGTGATGTCATTGTGTTTGCATTAGGAAAGCATTAGGAAAATATCATAGGCATATCGCTCAGTTTGCCTTTCAGGGTTAAGCTCGGACTCAACAGTCGTAGGGTTTAGCTGCTTCGTTTGCTCCTCTCTAAGATGCCTGTGAACTTCCTCCGCCCTTCTCATCACCCCTTAAGAATCTTCCCAGTGGCTGCCCAACCTCGCGATTCAGGTTCGGATGCCTCCCCTCGTAATGGTCAACAACCACGTAGTTGCTTACTCCCTGGCGATCGCCTATCTACCATTATCAAAACGTTCTCTGGTTGAAAAGATTACGGTGGAGTTTAGCGCTGAGCCTGAGCCTAGTGATCAGCTTGGGCGTCAGTCTGAGCATAGCGTCCCCTACTTATGCCGCCGAACGCATTGATCTGTTCGCCTGGGCCCAATCCAACAGACCATTCCCATTGCCGATCTGGAAAATTTTGCTAGCAACTGGGAAAATTGCGGCTAGCCTCAGCCTCTACACGCCTTTACTCACATCAGAAGTCCGCCAAGCTCTGGCTAGCCGTCTTCAGCTAGAACCCAATGTGGGAGATAAGCTAGTCGAAGATTTACTTCACTCTTCGGCTGGGGAGCGATTTCTCAATACGTTGCAAGCTGCCATGCCAGATACGGGGGTAGCAGAACTCAAATACGCCCTATCACAGGCAGCGCTACGACCCGAAGGCATCAGTTTGCTGGGAGTATTTCGAGCCTTTCCTTCCCAGAACCTGACGATCGATGCACCTTCGGCAATTGCGTTGGCTTCACAAATGAATTTGCCAGCTTGGCAAAGTCAGACCTTGAGTTCGGTGTTGGATCGAGAACTAACCGTCAAGACAAAATCGCCTCAGATCGCGTTCGATCCCACGCAAACTGGACCTTACTGGGTCTGGAAGCAGACGATGACGTTGCAAGACTATGAACGCGACCGGACGATTCCGATAGATTTGTATTGGAGTCGCCACACTCAAGGCCCGCTGGTCGTGATCTCCCACGGATTTGGAGCCGATCGCCGCTTTTTAAGCTATCTAGCCCACCATTTAGCCTCATATGGTTTGACAGTGGTGGCACTGGAGCATCCTGCTAGCAATGTGGCCTGGCTGACTAGCGATCGCTTTGGTCAACCAAGTAGCAACATTTTGCCAGCCAGTGAATTTGTCGATCGTCCCAAGGATGTCAGCTTTGTCCTGGATCGGTTGAATCGCCTAAATCGCTTCTCCGATACCTTGCGGGGTAAGTTCAATACCAATCAAGTTACAATCGTTGGGCACTCATTGGGCGGCTATACAGCGCTGGCGTTAGCAGGTGCGCCTCTCAATCTCAAGTATCTGCGGCAGTTCTGTAATGATCCCGACCCGGTGGCTTTTTCACCTGCCGATCTGCTCCAATGCAATGCAGCAGATTTGCCCGATCATCCAGTCAAAGTGAAAGATGAGCGAATTGTTCAAGCGGTTCTTTTAAATCCAGTGATCGGTCGGCTATTTGATGAAACCAGCTTGTCCCAAGTCACCATTCCCACCTTGATGGTGGCTGGGACTGAAGATGCCATTACCCCAGCAGTCAGTCAACAGTTTCTCCCCTTTACTAAGCTAAAAACCAAAAAGTTTCTGCTAACAGCGATCGGTGCAACCCATCTCAGCGTGGGCGATCCTACCAATCTGAATCGTGCTCTGACCCAAAGCATTTTTGTGCGGGAGCGCCCCGAACACCAAACAGAAGCTCTACGAGAACTCCTCAAAGGACTGAGCTTGGCATTTGTCGAACAGTTGACACCCCAAGCCAGTCTCTACGGATCATTTTTAACGCCTGCCTATGCCCAATCTTTCTCCACAGCCGATTTGAAGCTCAGGCTAAATTCTGATTTGCCGCCCAACTTTTCCAACTGGCTCAAAATGGCAGCACTACCGATGGAACAGATTGTGTCTAGTACTTTGCCCAAGCGGGTAGAGCAAAGCTGCAATCATCGGCTGATGTGTTGGCAAGATCAGCTTCCCTTGGTAATGTTCATCTTGCCAGGGGGAATCCCCCTAGCCGCTAGCCAGTTTTTTAAGCTGAAACGGCAAAAGCGCAGAAGGCAAAGGCGATCGCTTTAAGCTTCAACAAAATCTGAATCATCTATCACCCATAGAGCATAGAAGAACCCAGCCTCTTATCACCCCTGAATTATGGCCACTGAGGAAACTTCGGCTTTTCCTCAGTTAAATTGGAGACAGACAATTCTTCCAAGGTCATCTCCTGTTAACAGGTGAAGTTCTTGATCTAACAAATTTAGGGTGGAAAGCTGCCGTGAATCTGACGCAAACATTATCTAATATTCATATTTTTTGGTTGGTGGGTGGTTTTGTATTTTTAGGAATAGGAGTAGTCATTGGTGAACCTGTTGCGGCTGCGGTTGGCATTGCTGCCATTATCACAGCGATCGCCGCTCTCTCGGTTCCTTCAATTGCCTTGCAACTGCTAATTTGGGGAATTTTATCAATTGCCTTGGCGATCGTGCTGCGGGGGATGGTTCCAAAACAAGCTAAAGACTTGCACTCTAATATTGAGGGAACTGTGACTGAAACGATTCCCAAGGGAGGCTTGGGGGTCGTGTCTTATGAGGGAGCCATTTGGCAAGCCCGCTGCCAAATCTCTGACATTGCAATTACGCCCCGACAAATTGTGCATGTGGTAGGTCGGCATGGCAATACTTTAATTGTTTTGCCCACCACCTTTTCTGAGGAACCGAGTGATAGTAATACCTGAATTTGGGGCGATCGCTTCTAACCTAGCTCCTACAAGCTAGTTGGCTTTCTGTCACAATAGAGACAAGCCGTCCCATAGGGCAAGCTGCTATATGATGGCAGGCTGCTATGCATAACAGGCAAACTATCAGAATTCAAATTTCTTACTTTGAGAACATGATTTATTAAATCAGATGTTCCCAAATTCACTGGAGAGACTATATTGAGACAGCAGCAATCGTTAAGTCTCTCTACTGCCTCAGCCGGAGAACAATAGGTTATGGAATCACTCGTTTGGGGATTCGTTTTTATCTTGACTATTCTGGGTGGAACAGTTGGCTCCACTCGGCGAATTACAGAGGGCAATGAAGCCCTGGTTGAACGACTGGGTCGATATCATCGCAAGCTAACGCCAGGGCTAAACTTTGGCATTATTCCGTTTGTGGACGAAGTGGTGACTGAAGCTTCCACCCGTGAACAGATTTTAGATATTCCTGCTAGCGGTGCAACCACGAGAGATAACGTCAGAGTGGAGGTAGATGCCATCATTTTCTGGCGGATTTTGGAACTCCAGCAGGCCTATTATGAGATCGAGGAGATTGAAAAGGCCCTGGAAAACCTCGTGATTACAACGCTGCGATCTGAAGTAGGCGAGATGAAGCTAGAAGAAACAAACTCTGCTAGAAACCGCATCACTCGTGCTCTTTTGGAAAGCTTAGACGAGGCCACTGAGCCTTGGGGTGTCAAGGTCATCCGAGTTGAAATTCAAGATATTAAACCTCCTGAAAGCGTTCAGATTTCCCTAGAGCGCGAACGGGCAGCGGAAAGCGAGCGCCGTGCCGAGATTCTGAAGGCAGATGGAGAAAGAGAAGCTTCGCTGAAGCAGGCGAGTGCGATCGCTGATTCGCTGAAGCTAATTAAAGAGGCGCTGCCAGAAGGCTCAAACACGGCTGAGATCTTGCGCTATCTTGTAGCTCAAAAATATGTGGAATCCAATTTTGAACTTAGCCGCAGCAATAATGCCAAGGTTGTGTTTATGAATCCACGAGATCTGACTGAAAGCATGTCGGAACTCATTGCTGATACCCGCGAAGTCAATAGAAAATCAGACTTTGGCTCTAGTTCAGACAATGGCTCTCCTGATAATTAGCGCTGTCTCCAAATGGCATCAGCCATTTGGCAGACCTCTCGCATAGGTGCAACATCGTGAACGCGCAAGATATCGGCCGAGGCTGCGATCGCTGCACAGCAAGCTGCCGCTGTGCCCCAAACCCGCTGCTTTGGATCAGGCTGGTTAAGAATGCGACCAATAAAACTCTTACGAGACACGCCAACCAGGAGTGGGCAGCCTAGGGACTTTAAATGGGCTAGTTGCCTCAGAATCTCTAAGTTTTGCTCATAAGATTTGGCAAACCCAATGCCTGGATCTAAGATGATCCGATCGGGTGCAATGCCCGCTGCAACAGCCGCTGCTACCCGATGCGCTAAAAATTCGTAAATCTCTGCCATCAGATCTGAGTAGTCTGTCAGACTCTGCATCGTTTTGGGCGTTCCCCGGATGTGCATCAGGACGATCGGCACATCTAGCTCTGCAACCGCAGGCAGCATCTCAGCATCGTAGGTTGCCCCAGAAATATCATTGACAATATCTGCGCCTGCGTGAATAGCAGCACGAGCTACAGTAGCCCGTGTGGTGTCTACAGAAATTGTTGTTGCAGCGATTGGCTGATTTAAATCACCCTGTCGTAAAACTTGAATAACAGGTACTATGCGCTTTAACTCTTCTTCTAAAGGCACTTCATCTGCTTGAGGACGAGTAGATTGACCCCCGATATCCAAAATATCAGCGCCCGCACTGACCATATACTGCGCCTGCGCTAAAGCAGCGTTGAGGCTATGAAACTCTCCACCATCACTAAAGCTATCAGGAGTGACATTGAGAATTCCCATAAGGTAGGTTTTCTCTCCCCAAGTAAAATTTTTTTCCCTTAGTTTCCAGGGTGAAAGAGCGGGAAGAGGCGAGTCAGATAAGCTAGCATTTAAATTCACAGGCATTGCAAAAACGATGGAGATTGACTCGTCAACTTTGAAGTTACTGCAAAGCAAAGCGATCGTCTAGAACATTTTTTGCAAGCAGCACGTCTAATAGAGAAAGGTAACTTTTTCTCTGAGAAATTTCTGCCATTTTCTCAAGCAAGAGTTGCTAACTTAAACGAGACGCAAGTCAGCCAGTTGAGGTTCAAGCGCTGATTTTGGGTACTCTGAGGGGGCAACACCAGATCGAAGATTGCGGCTTCATCGTGTAATCTGTATGGAAGTTAATTCTGGATGAGACGCAGATTTGGCCTTTTTATCGGGAGTTGAGGAAGATTCCTAAATGCTTGTTTGTCCTCACTGTCAGTTTGAAAACCCAGATACCCACAGGTTTTGCCAAAAGTGTGGCGAATCATTGACTGAGAAAGCCTGTCCAGTATGTGCAACTTCGGTCACCTTTGAGGCTGAGTACTGCCCTAATTGTTGTGCTGCTACCGGAATTGCTTGGAAAGCTATCCTTAGTCCATCCCTGACAAGACATCAAGTTGAAGATCTGAGGCAAACAACACTCCCACCCAGTCAAGTTCCTGCGGGTGTGAGTGCGTTGCTCAATAGCGGATATCTTGATCCTCATCAGCGCTACCAGATCCTAACTTCCTCACCCAATTCAGCCAATCCACTAGACTTAGAAGTCAAAGTCTTAGATTGTCAACCTTTACGTCCTTCGCGACTAGAAGCTAGCTATTCTGCTCATTTAGACTCTGAATCGATCGCCGATATTTGCCAAATTCTGGAGGTGCCGTCTACTGCTCAACTTTACCTGGAATTACGAGAGTTCTATCCAGCTCTGCCTTTACCACGGCTGCACGATGCTTGGACACAAGATGCGCTGGAAATCATCCTCTTGGAAGATTGGTCTCACCTACCCTGCCTGATAGATTTTTGGCAGGATGAGCAAGCCCAACCCATCCAAGTCTTGCATTGGCTGTATGAAATGATTGAACTCTGGGCAGTGTTGCAGTCCAAAAATTGTTGTCAAAGTCTTCTCGTATTGGATAATTTACGAGTTGATGAAGACTCTTTACTATGCTTACAACGTCTGTATCTCGATCGCCCAAAACATCCACCAGTTCTGCAAAACTTGGGACGTTTGTGGCAAAAGGTGTTTCAGCAATTGCAATTGACTCAGCGAGATGACCTAGCACAACTGTATACGGATTTAGAAGCTGGTATAGTGGATTCCCTAGAGCAACTGCGACTGCGAATTGAAAAAATCGCCATGACGCTTCAACCTGAACTTCCTACGATGGCTACTCCTACCAACGCCCCCGATCCTCTGAATCCTTTTATGATGGATGATACCAATCTGGACTCTGCTCTAGACTCTGAAACCTGCTTTGACGAGAATCCTGACTTAACTGAGCCGGTGACTGCGCCGCTCGACCCAGAAGTTGCCCCTCCTCCATTGCTGCCTAAATTAGTCCCTCCTATTTCTGAAACAGCCGCTTCTCAAAGAATCAACCCCTCCAAAAGCGAGCCTCTTCCGCCTGTGGCAGATGCTGCCATAGAGTTGCCTACGGCTAGTGAAGAAGAGTTCTATGAGGGGGACGATTCTCCAACAATTGTTTTACCCATGCGGCTTGTGAGTTTGGAAGACGCAGGAGCAACCGATATTGGTCGGCAGCGCGATCATAACGAAGATTGTTTTAGTATTCAAACCCAAGTTAAAAAGTTAGAGGGTTCTAAAGGGCGATCGCTCCAGGCTAGGGGGCTTTATATTCTCTGCGATGGTATGGGAGGCCATGCAGGCGGGGAGATAGCCAGTGCATTGGCAGTTGAAACCCTGCAAACTTACTTTACTGAACACTGGCAAGAGAAACTGCCCAGCTACGAAATTATCCGAGCTGGGATTCATCAAGCCAACATCGCCATTTATGATCGGAATCAGGAAAATGCCCGTTCCGGGAGTGGCCGAATGGGCACAACGCTAGTGTTAGTGCTGGTTCAAGATACAGAAGCAGCGATCGCTCATGTCGGGGATAGTCGTCTTTATCGCTTCAGCCGCAGACGGGGTTTGGAGCCACTCACGGTGGATCATGAAGTTGGGCAACGAGAAATTCAGCGGGGTGTGGAACCTGCGATCGCCTATGCCCGACCTGATGCGTATCAGTTGACTCAAGCTCTGGGGCCCAGAGACGAAAATTTTGTCAATCCTGATATTCGCTTCTTAGAGCTGAATGAAGACATGTTGTTGTTGCTATGCTCGGATGGGCTGACCGACAACAATTTACTGGAAACGCATTGGCGCACCCACATAGAACCCTTACTCGGTTCTCAGAATAACTTAGAACAGGGTGTACATCAGTTGATTGATCTGGCAAATCAGCAAAACGGACATGACAATATTACAGCGCTTGCCATTCGAGCCAAGGTTCGCCCTAACTTGGATCAGTTTGATCCTCGATAGTTGAGCTAGATCCTATCCTGATCCACCCTCATCCCCAGCCCTTCTCCCA
>JAAUOQ010000277.1 GCA_012034795.1 Leptolyngbyaceae cyanobacterium CRU_2_3 | reverse complement strand
GGGCGATGCTGCAATGGTGTCCCATGGCTTGATTGCAGCGGCGATGTTCTTCCTCTGTGGCGTGGCCTATGAACGCACCCACACCCTGGAAATGGACAAAATGGGCGGCTTGGCGAAGCAGATGCCCCTAGCCTTTGCGCTGTTCACGGCGGTGGCGATGGCCTCCTTGGCCCTGCCCGGCATGAGTGGCTTTGTCAGTGAGCTGACGATCTTCCTGGGCTTTGCCACGGACAGCGCCTATAGCAATAGCTTCCGCGTGATTGTGGTGCTGTTGGCAGCGGTGGGCCTGGTGTTGACGCCGATGTATTTGCTGTCGATGCTGCGCCGCATCTTCTTTGGTGAGCTGAAGCTGAAGTTGGAGGGTGGTTTGAATCTGGATGTTAGCGCCCGTGAGATTTTCATCTCGCTTTGTCTGGTGATTCCAGTGGTGGGGATTGGGGCCTCTGCGGGTGGATTGGCAGCGTTTACCCAAGTGCTCAGCCATTTGCCAATTGATACGGGCATGGCGTTTGTGATTGTTCAGCACCTGTCTCCAGATCAGGAAAGTTTGCTGAGCCTGCTTCTTTCCAGGTCAACCCAGATGCCTGTGAGTGAGGTGCAGGATGGCATGGCTCTGGCCCCGAATCAGATCTACGTGATTCCGCCCAACGCGAGTATGACCCTGACTGAAGGCGTGCTGAAACTCGCCCCTCGCGATCGCACCCGTGGGCGATTTATGTCGGTCGATACATTTCTGCTATCGCTAGCAGAAGATCGAGGCAATAAAGCGATCGCTGTGGTCTTATCCAGGGGTGACGGGGATGGTTCGCGGGGGTTAGAAGCAATCAAGGCGGCAGGTGGTATTACCTTTGCCCAGTCTCAAGAGACGGCACAAGCCGATAGTATGCCGAACACAGCGGTGGCTACCGGGCAAGTAGATTTTATTCTACCTCCCGAAAAAATTGCTGAAAAGCTCGTAGAGATCAGCCGCCATCCTTACATTGCCGAGCAACCTGCCATGCCATCAACGGCGATCGCAGCTTCGATGGCAGATGCCGATGTCATGGCGCTGATTTTCAATTTGCTGCGAACCGCTACAGCCGTTGACTTTACCCACTATAAGCAAACCACCCTAAAGCGACGGATTCAGCGGCGGATGGTGTTGCATCAGCTAGAACGGCTGGAGGATTATGCTTGCTATCTTCAGAGCACCCCCACAGAATTGACGGCACTGTATCAGGATGCCTTGATTCTATGTCACTAGTTTTTTCCGCGATGCCAAAAAGCTTTTGATGCCTTAAGGAGCAAGGTTTTTCCGGCGATCGTCAAAGATAAATCGCCAGGGGTACCAATCCGGATTTGGGTTGCGGGCTGTTCGACGGGCGAGGAAGCTTACTCCATTGCCATCTGCTTGCTAGAGTTTTTAGCCGACCAGGTTGCCCATCTGCCGCTTCAAATTTATGCGACAGACATTAGTGAGCGGGCAATTGAGCAGTCCCGCAGCGGCTTTTACACGCTCAGCCAAGTTGCCAATGTCAGTCCTGCCCGTCTCAAACAGTTTTTTGTCCCTGTAGAGGGTGGATACCAGATCAGCAAGCCCGTGCGCGAACTCTGTGTTTTTGCCCGACAAAATCTGATTAGTGATCCGCCGTTTTCTCGGATGGATCTGATTACCTGTCGCAATGTGCTGATCTATCTGGGCACGCCATTGCAGAAAAAACTGCTGCCGATCTTCCACTATGGCCTTAAGCCCAGCGGCTTTCTGATGTTAGGGACTTCAGAAACAGTCGGTGATTTTCCAACTTGTTTACCCTGCTCGACAAAAGAAACAAACTGTACGCCAAAAAACTGGTGGCAACTCGGCTCATCATGGATTTGACTGACGATTTGACCGCTACCCACTATTCTCCAGTACTGATCACCACCCCCCAACCCTTCATTCCAGAAGAAACCTTAAACGACCTAGACGTGCAAAAAGAGTCCGATCGGCTCGTTTTGCAGCAATATGCCCATAGTAGTGCTATGTCCCAGCCGCAGACCCTTGCCAGCCAGACCTTTACCAGTCAGACCTTTACCAGCCAGACCCTTGCCAGCCAGACCCTTGCCAACCAGGAAATCACTCGACTCCAACAAGAGCTAAAAACCACCAAAAACCATCTTCAATCGATCATTGAGGAACAGCAAGCCACAAACCAAGACCTGAGAGCCGCCAACGAGGAGATTTTGTCGAGCAACGAAGAATTGCAAAGCATGAATGAGGCATTGGAAACGGCTAAAGAAGAGATTCAGTCCGCTAATGAAGAATTGAGCACGATGAATGATGAGCTACACCGGCGCAATGTTGAATCGACTCAAATCAGTAACGATTTGCAAAATCTGCTGGATAGTATCAATATTCCCATCTTGATGTTGGGATCTGATCTGCGGATTCGGCGGTTTACACCCGCCATCGAACGCCTCTTCAACTTAATGGCAAGCGATGTGGGGCGATCGTTGAGCAGCGTTACGCATAAGTTAAATGTGTCCGATCTGGAGCACCAGATTTTAGAGGTGATTCGTACCCTCAACTTAACTGCTCAGGAGATTCAAGACCAGGAGGGGCATTGGTATGACCTGCGAATTCGCCCCTACCGAACGATCGATAATAAGATTGACGGTGCTGTGGTGGTATTGGTAGATATCGACGATCTCAAGTGCAGCGCTGAGCGGGTGAGAGCAGCTAGAGAGTACGCCGAAGCGATCGTGGCAACCCTACCCACTCCCCTGCTTGTGCTAAATCTCGAACTGCATGTGATCACGGCTAATCCTGCTTTCTACGAAACATTTCAGATGCCGCCCACCGAAACTGAGCAGCGCTTCATTTTTGATCTGGGCAATGGGCAGTGGAATATACCTCAGTTGCGATCGCTGTTAGCAGAAATTCTGCACGGCAATGCTCAGTTTCAAGGATTGGAAGTAGAGCATAACTTTGAACTAATTGGGCATAAAACCATGTTGCTGAGTGGACGGAAAATGCCTGCGATCGGACATATGCAAATGATTTTATTGGCGATCGAAGATATCACCGAGCAAAAGCGGTTGGAGAGAGAACGCAACTAGCACTTGATTTTCCTAGACAACCGCGACTCAAAAATTTGTTTGCTCTGAGAGGTAGAGCTTCACAACTGGATTCCCAGGCAGAGCCTGGGCACCAGACGAAATCAGGCACGTTCTCTTACAAATTCTCGATCGCCACGGGTGCCACTGCCTCTGCCAATTCAAACCCAAATACTCTGGAATAGAAATACAATTCGCCATCCAAAGTTCGTTTAATGTTTTCGGCTTTGCGAAAGCCGTGCTGTTCGCCTTCATACAGCACATAGGCTACTGGCAGTCCTTTGGCTTTCAGGGCATTCACCATCATTTCGGCTTGGTTGGGCGGCACAATTTTGTCTTCATCGCCCTGGAAAAAGATCAACGGACAATCGAGCCGATCGACCGAGTGAATGGGCGATCGCTCCACATAAATCTGCCGGTCTTCAGGATATTTGCCAATTAGCCCATCCAAATAGCGCGACTCAAATTTGTGAGTATCGCGAGCCAACGCTTCCAGATCGCTAACCCCATAGAAACTGGCTCCCGCTTTGAATACATCTCGGAAGGTCAACGCGGCCAGAGTGGTATAGCCACCGGCACTGCCACCATCAATGCAGAGCGATCGCCATCTACCCATCCTTTTGCCACCAAATATTCAGCGCCATTCACACAATCATCTACATCGACAATGCCCCAATTGTGCTTGAGGCGTTCCCGATAGGCTCGTCCATAGCCTGTACTGCCGCCATAGTTAACATCCAAAACGGCAATCCCCCGACTCGTCCAGTATTGAATCCCTGGATTAAAACTCGCGGAAGTGGCTGCCGTTGGGCCGCCGTGGCTTTTGACCAGCAGCGGCGGCCGCTGATCGGCGGGGGCAACACAGTCCTGATTTTGGGGGGCGTAGTAAAAGCCGTAAGCCGTCAACCCATTCTCAGTAGGAAATTCAATCACTTCTGGCACCGCCAGATAGCCCGCATCAACCGTTAACTCGCTAGAGCGACGGATTTCTTCGACTGCACCTGTTTGCAGGTTCAGACGGGCGATGGTACTGGGCGCAGTTGCCGAACCGCCAATAAAGGCCGCATAGCCATCGCCTACCTTTAAGCCACCCAGATTGGCATAGGGATAGGGATCTCCATCAAGTCCAAGGTGCGCGTGTTCAGCCGAGCCAAGTGCTGAATTCCAGTTTCCACATAGGTGCAAATCAAACTTTCTGCCGACTCAAAGCCATAGGTGGTCATGCCAAACACCCAAAGGGGCAAGCCAAACTCGGCAGATTTGGGACACAGTGGCTCAACGGCTGGCTGGTCGGCTGGCTGGTCGGCATTCCAACGATACAAATTCCACCAACCAGTGCGATCGGCCACAAAATACAGCGTGCCATCAGGCGACCACTCTGGCTGAAAAATCGATTCCGCCTGCCCCCAGCGATCGCTTCGGCGGTGCCCAAAGTGCCATCGGGCTGGACTGCCGCCACCCAAAGCGTTGTTCCGTCCCAGGGCATGTTGGGATGGTTCCAGCTTATCCAGCAAAGACGCGATCCATCCGGGCTAAGGCGCGGATTGGCATAAAAATCGCTGCCCGACACCAAAACCTGTCCGCCATCCGCTAGAGAGTAGATAGATTAAGCGCAGCGATCGTATTCACAGGCTCACCTGCTGCTGTATGGTCTTCCCGGACGCAGATCAGGCGGTTTCGTGGCCGGTCGAGCACGGCATCGGCATAGCGAAAGCCCACCTCAGGGGTGATGGGTTCGGGTGCCGCGCTCATGGGTTGATGCCCTGCTGACTGCCGATAGAGCCGTTGGTCAGCAAAATTTGAGAAGTAGACTGTCCCCTCGGCAACGAGGTAGGAGCCGCCGCCATACTCATGCACTCTAGTCCGTACATTAAAGGGCAGGGGGAGGATGTCCTGAATTTTGTCCTGAATTTGGCCATTAGGTCTCCAGGCAGCGATCGCATTTCGTCCACTCTCAGCCGGGCGACCTTCGCTCCAGTAGAGGGTTTCACCGTCTAACTGAATCTCACCCAGGCGGATGCTGCCTGCCACAATTAGATCTGAGGTGATGGGAGATTTCCAGGAGCCATAGGGGAGGATGGAAGTAGGCATAGAGGGGGAGTGGGAAGTGGAGAGTGGGGGGGCAGATTCTATATTTTGAGATCGGGAGTAGAAGGAATGAGCTTGGTGATTAATAAACAGTTGCGATCGTCCTCTGTCCGAAAATAGCTGAGGTGTTCTGCCATTTGTTCTAGCAATTTTAGGCCTCGCCCCCCAACCGAATCGGGATCAATTTTAGTAGGCATATTTTTCATTTTCTGTATCAAATCAAAGGGCTGTCCATAATCCCAAATGCGGATTTCAACCTGTTGGTTCCATAGTTGTACCTCAATATCAATGGGTGTATCGCTGGCCCGATGTTTGTGAGCATGGCGTACTGCATTGGTGAACCCCTCTGCTAGCAGCGTTTGGCACTGCATGTAAGTTAGCTCTGGCAGCGAAGATTGGATAAAATTATCAAACCAGGTTAAAACCTGAACAAGTTCTGCCAGATCAGTTTTGGCTTGAAAACCACTCTTTTGCATTGCTGGCATCTTTATACGTCGCTGGCAACAGTTACAACTACAACTTGATAAAACCCAAATTGTATTCTCCTGAAAACCTCTTTCTAGAAGATTCTGTTAGATCTAGATAACCCCGATCGATCTAAAACCTTGCTCTATCTAACTTGCTCTATTTAATTAACTAGAGAGTAGCCTGCTCACACATGAATTCAAAGTCAACTGTATCGCTTTGAGTACGAGATTTCTAGAGGTACTGTAGCGATTTTGGATCAGGAGGGTAGTATCTAGATGATGCGTTGCCTCGCTTCAGCTTGTTCTGTCCGTCCTGTCCCTCATCAGAGCATCGCCATGTTTCAGATCCTCGTC
>JAAUOQ010000276.1 GCA_012034795.1 Leptolyngbyaceae cyanobacterium CRU_2_3 | reverse complement strand
GGGGAATTTATTGGTTAGTTTAGGATTGGCATTTGAGCCGTTTCAGGCAGGAATTAAAAAAGATCCTTCTACCTATAGCTACTATTTCGTCACAGTCGCGATCGCTTTCTTTCTCTTGATTTTCTTGACAATTTTGATCGAACGATTACATCAGCAAAAGTGGATTCAATGGTTGATTGACAATGGGAAAAACCCCATGATTGCCTATGTAGCATTTGCTAACTTATTATGGCCGATTCTCCAACTATTAGGTTGGGAAGATTGGATAGTTGCTTACACAGGAACTCCTATTTTGGGTGTCCTGAAAGGCATCATCTATACTCTGCCCATCATGCTCTTAACAAGGTTTTGCACTCGTCAGAAGTTTTTCTGGAAAACTTAGTTTTCTGGACATTGAAAAGTGTAGCTCTGCTCACATTGTTCAAACAAAATGCTCAAAAAAAATGCAGAATCAAAAGATTCTGCATTTGCCTTGCTGGAGGAAAGCATCTTGAGGGAAAAATTTATCGCTTAACAATTTATTGCTTAGCAGTAGGGTGTAACATCTTCACCACAAACATCTGCCAGATAGCAAAGGCGCGAAAGCGAAGTGCAACTAGCTCATCGTAAACAGGATTGAGTTTACAGAGCGGGGGAATATGAAACAAATTGCGACCGAAAAGATTGACATCCCGCTCGAACGGGCATTGTGATGGGATTAGCTGGCAAAGTTGTCGCGCAAATTCTGCACTGTGAATATCAATACGGTCGAGCCAATGGCGGATCGGTTGAAAAAGATCGAATTTGGGTTTAGCGGGGGGTGCAATCGGAGCAGCAGGGTGGGGGGACTGTAGCATCGATTGCTTCATCGTTCTGATTGACCCAACCCCAACTGATAAAGTTGGGGTTTGCTCTTTCTTGTTTGGATGCGTTCATCGTCCTTTCCTTTACTCCGAGATACGGTACATAGGAAGTGAAAACCACTGCTGGGGTTCCTGCCAAGACTAACTACAAAGCCAGAGAAGCATTTACCGGATGCAATGGCTATTGTTTTGACAAATTTCACCTTCCCTGCATTCCTGGAGTAGGAATTGGAAATTGAGGATGGCTGGCTCTAGCACTGTTTTACCTTGACCCTAGTTTGTCCTAACACTGTGATTTTGCCCAACTTAGCACTCGATTTTAGCCGTAAAATCACTAAACTTTTGAGCAGGTTAAGTCCATGGGATCGGCAAGTCCACGGGGATGCTTTCCTGAAAAAGCGATCGCCCTTCTTAGAATGGAAAGGGCGATCGCTTGTTTTTTGTGAGTGAGCCGAGCTTAGCAGCGTGCTCTATAGTGCTTTACGCCTGACTAAAACCAGGATATGGCTCTCCTGAGTTTTGGGTGATCAGAAAAAGGGAATTGATTGGAGATCTCCTAAGAGGCAACCGAGGCCACTTTCGCTGCCGATCGCTGCCGCCGATTTGCCGTTACAGGTGGCTCCAACGGTGTTTGCAGCAAGAACACCAAGCTAGGATTACTTTGCAACTCACGACGAACCTGACGGCGAAGTTCAGCTTCAATATCAGCACGCAGTTTGATCCAATCTACTTCAATGACACCATTGCTCAGAGTTCGAGAGATCTCTGTCCAGCGATCGCCAGCTAAAGACTGGATGATTTGAGTGGTTGTTTTTCCAATTTAACTTTGTCAATTGTGGTGGCTACGCCGCGCAAATGTACTTCCGGCTTAGCAACCAACTCACCCTTCCAGCCCACTGAAGCTGCTACAGTAATCACACCGTCTTCAGCTAACTGTTGCCGCTCCTTCAAAACCCGATCTGGAACTACACCAGCATGAGAAGAATCGACTAGCTCAATTCCAGCCTTAACCTTGTCACTAATTCGGATACTGTTAGGCGTCAGTTCTACTACATCGCCATTGTTAATAATCACCATGTTTTCAGCAGGAATGCCCACGCTCTGAGCAGTTTCAGCGTGTTTGATGAGCATCCGGTGTTCTCCATGAACTGGCAAGAAGAATTTAGGGCGAGTCAGTCCTAGCATCAATTTTTGGTCTTCCTGCGCGCCATGTCCGGAGACGTGAATGCCCTTGTCCCGTCCATAGATCACTTTCGCACCCAACATCATTAACTTATCGATGGTATTGACCACAGCAACGGTATTACCTGGAATTGGGTTAGCAGAAAAAACGACTGTGTCTCCTTCGCGAATTTTGACCTGACGATGCTCTTCATTGGCAATCCGGGTCATTGCTGCCATCGGTTCCCCTTGCGATCCGGTGGTAAGAATCAACACCTTGCTTTCAGGCATTTTGTTGACCATGTGGAGCGGTACGAACAGATCATCTTCGCATTTGATATAGCCTAAGTTGCGAGCGTGGGCAATGACATTGAGCATGGAGCGACCCACGACCGAAACCACCCGTCCTTGCTTTTTAGCAATATCCAGAATCATATTAATTCGATGAACTGAGGATGCGAAAGTTGTCACCAATAGCCGCCCCTTAGCTTGAGAAAAAATCCGCTCAAGGTTGGGATAAACCGATCGCTCAGAAGGGGTAAACCCAGGCACTTCGGAATTAGTGGAATCGCTAATCAAACATAAGACGCCTTTTTCACCGTGTTCAGCCAACCGTTGGAAATCGAAATATTCTCCATCTACGGGAGTATGGTCGATTTTGAAGTCACCTGTGTGAATGACAACACCAACTGGTGTATGGATAGCTACTGTAAAACTATCTGCGATCGAGTGAGTATTGCGAATATATTCCACTAAGAAAGAAGAACCAATCCGCACCATATCACGGGGGCGAACCGTTCGCAATTCAGTGCGCTCAGCAACACCTGCTTCTTCAAGCTTATCTTGCAGCAGTGCCATTGCCAGCCGAGGACCGTAAATTAGAGGAATGTCAAACTGCTTGAGATGAAAGGCAATCCCACCAATGTGATCTTCATGCCCGTGAGTGACGATCATTCCTTTGATTTTTTCACGATTTTCCCGAAGATAAGTTGTATCTGGTAAAACCACGTTAACACCGTGCATTCCATCTGTTGGAAATGCTAAGCCTGCATCTAACAGGATAATTTCATCGTTATATTCAAAACGCATGTATTTTTGCCAATTTCATGCAAGCCGCCCAAGGGAATAACTTTTAGGGCATTGGAGGAACCGTTTTGACTCATGTGTGTCCTTAATCTAGTTAAAGGGTTGAAAAACTTTGTTTGGGGATGGTAGGGAGATAATTAATGAGAACTATGGAGCAGCGATAACTTCAAGGAAAGTTATGCAAGTCCTAAATTGGTACATCTGGGCGAGTTCGCTAGAGTGGACTGAACTCTGGGTATGGCAGAACTCATCATCAGAGATACTCAAATATTCAGTTTTCGGGAAATCTGTGGATTGGTTAATGGCGGTAATGCCATCGCATACGCAGGGAGAATTTATCCTGCCTTTAGTAATCCCAAATCCGCCATGACTGTCTCAAGAATTTGATCAAGATCAGTTGAGGAGTCTTCAAGCGGTAAACGAGTAGAGCCCACTTCCCAGCCTTGCAATCTCAGTGCTGCCTTAACGGGGATAGGGTTGGCCGTAACGAATAGAGCTTTAAACAATGGAAAGAGTTGAAGGTGAATTTGTGTGGCAACTTTCACCTGGCCTTGCTCAAAAAACTGAATCATTTGCTGCAAATGTTGACCCACCAAATGGCTAGCGACACTGACAACGCCGTAAGCTCCCACTGCTAACATCGGCAAAGTCAGAGAGTCATCCCCAGAATAGATACTGAATTCAGGGGCAGTTAATTGTCTAACTTGGCTGACTTGATCAAGGCTACCGCTTGCTTCCTTAATGGCAACAATGTTTGCAACCTCTGCAAGGCGGGCAACTGTTTCAGGTAGCAGATTTTGCCCGGTTCGCCCTGGGATATTGTAAAGCATCATCGGCAAATCAGGGCAGGATTCTGCGATCGCTCGAAAATGCTTGTACAGGCCGGTCTGAGGAGGCTTATTGTAGTAAGGAACAACCTGCAAACTTCCATCCAATTGTAGCTTACTTGCCTTCCGAGTGGCAGCGATCGCTTCTTCAGTAGAGTTGGAGCCAGTTCCAGCGATTATCTTGGCTTTACCTGCGATTGCTTTCTGAATAACTTGAAAGAGTTGATACTCTTCATCCCAACTCAAGGTTGGGGATTCACCCGTTGTCCCACAAACCACTATGGCATCGGTTCCATATTCTACAAGATGAACTGCCAATTTTTCGG
Source organism: Leptolyngbyaceae cyanobacterium CRU_2_3 (assembly GCA_012034795.1). Taxonomy (GTDB): domain Bacteria; phylum Cyanobacteriota; class Cyanobacteriia; order Elainellales; family Elainellaceae; genus Drouetiella. The sequence continues at coordinate 1,762 of JAAUOQ010000276.1, read as the reverse complement.
CCATAGAGTAGTTGACGCTGCCATCTTCTTTGAATGGCGTCACCAAAGCAGTCAAAACACGTCCAAAACTTGTCACACGCTACTCACTCCTCATTTTCTAACGAAGGCACCGGGATGGCTAGATTACACCCGACTTCTAAACTTTTGTTGCACACCCGCCCTGTTGCACAGGCTACCTTGCCGCAACCGTGGTTCGCTGAGTCGGATGGATTAAGTCTTGTGTATCTAATAGTTCAGCAATTTGCACTGCATTTAAAGCTGCTCCCTTACGAATTTGGTCACCACTGAGCCAAAGCTCTAGTCCGTTAGGGTTGGAGATGTCTTGGCGGATGCGCCCAACTAAAACGTCATCTTTGCCGCTCGCATCAATGGGCATCGGGAAATAGTTAGCTTGCCAATCTTCGACAAGCTTGACCCCAGGGGCTTTGCTCAGAAGGTCTCTTGCCAGAGTTGCGCTAAAGGGTTGAGCAAATTCTAGATTAATCGCTTCCGAGTGGGCACGCAGTACGGGAACCCGTACACAGGTTGCAGTGACTCGCAAATCCGGCAAACCAAAGATTTTGCGCGTTTCATTGACCATTTTCATTTCCTCCTCGCAGTAGCCCAAGCCATTCAGCTTAGTGTTGTGAGGAAAGAGATTGAAAGCCAAAGGGTAGGGAAAAATTTCAGTTTTGGGTTCTTGCCCTTGAAGAATGGCAAGCGCTTGAGCCTTCACCTCTTCCATAGCTCTAGCCCCAGCACCGCTAGCAGACTGATAGGTCGCTGCAACAATTCGTTGAATAGGCTGGACTTGATGCAAGGGGTGAATTGCAACAGTCATCAAAATGGTAGTGCAGTTTGGGTTAGCTATGATGCCTTGGTGAGGGATCACGTCTTTGGGATTAACTTCAGGGACTACAAGTGGCACCTGTACATCCATCCGGAAAGCACTGGAGTTGTCGATTACTACGGCTCCAGCCTCGACTGCCTTGGGGGCCCAAGCTTTAGAGATGGAACCCCCAGCAGATGCCAAGACTAGATCAATATTTTCAAACGCTTGCTCATCTAGAGCTTCTACAGTTAAGGCTTCTCCCTGAAAGATTAGCTGTTGCCCAACGGAGCGCGGAGAAGCTAGTAGCTTAAGATGTGCAACCGGGAATCGGCGCTGATCTAATAGACTGAGTAGTTCTGTACCAACAGCGCCTGTTGCCCCCAAAATAGCAACTCGGTAAGATCGCGGCAAGTTAATTTCCTCCAATAAATCTAAAGTTAACCGTTGGATTTATAGAATGCAGTAATGGTGCATTGCTTAACGAAATTTCTCCCAATTCCATAAAAAGTAGTTTCTACTTGTAAATTTTTCTGGGGTTTATCTCTATGGAGTTTTAGCAATAGGGTTTAATCAGTTCTAATATTTAGCTCTAATATTCAGCAATTTTGGCGAGTGGGGAACCTCTCAAGAAGATATTTTCTAGGAAATCTGACTTAAGTCTCTATGGGTTTTACAGTTCCGATTCCCCAGCTTGGACTAAAGTTTGGTTTAATGCCCCGTAGAGCAGCCAGTTTCCCAAAATCTTAATCCTGATCGCCCTCGCTTGCCCGTTTAGGATATCGGCTGCTTGCTTTGTCTTTAGTATCAGGCTTATGTATCCTGTCCGTAAAGCCTAGAGAAAAATTCTAAAGAAATATTAATAAATGTACCAATTGCACACATCCGTAGCTCCCACTCTAGGCGAGCTAGGTTTTCAGAAAGGACAGATTTAGAAGAAGCTAAGCCATACAG
>JAAUOQ010000275.1 GCA_012034795.1 Leptolyngbyaceae cyanobacterium CRU_2_3 | reverse complement strand
AAAGAAATACACAAAGCTTTAATTTTTTCAGCACTTTATTAAATGAGAAAGGGAATATTCCCATGCAAGACCCTGCCCCGCTAAATCGCGTTCTGAGCTTGGACTTGGAAAGCTTGCTGCGTCGGATGACTCATCGGATTCGGCGATCGCTAGAACTCCAGGATATCCTCAGTGCGACAGCAGCAGAAGTGCGATCGTTTTTAGGGAGTGATCGCGTCAAAATCTACCAATTTAATGCTGATGGTAGTGGACGAGTAGTGTCCGAATCAATTTATCAAAATCGCTTACCATCACTGCTAGGGCTAAATTTTCCAGCGGATGACATTCCCTATCATGCCAGGCAGTTATTTACTGATGCACGGGTTCGTTCGATTGTCAATGTTGAATCACGGCTGATTGGGCAAAGTCCCCTACGCGATCCAGACACGGGAGAAGTTGGGTTTTCAAAATTTCAATTTCGTCCGCTCGATCCATGTCATGCCGAATATTTGACCGCAATGGGGGTCAAGTCCTCCTTGGCTTTGCCTATTTTCCATCAAGAGCAACTCTGGGGGTTGTTGGTTTCTCATCACTCTGAACCGCGAGAGATTCCGACCCAAGAGCTTTGGGCATTGCAAACAATGGTTGATCAGCTCTCAGTAGCGATCGCCCAATCAATGCTGCTGACCCAAGCCCGCGATCGGGGTGAGCGGGAAACAATTATCAATCGCATTATCACGCTTCTACATTCTTTGCAGGAGGGCGAACTGCAAAACGCTTTAGCCGAAACAGTGATGGCTCTCAAGGGGATAGGTGGACGACTCTATGTCAACGCTGAGTCCCTAGACTTTAGTGGAGATCTGAGTCGGAATGTTGTACCCTATTATCGCTCCGCCAATTGTACCAGACGTCTTTATACCAAGGGGCAGCAACCCATCATTTCTCCCACTGCTGACTATTCCTGCATGGAAGATTGCAGCATTTGGCAGGAGCACTTTCAATCGCATCCCTCAGCGACTTGGATGATCTCAGATCTATATCAAGAACCCCGTCTACGCACCCTACAACCTGCCTTCCGACCCACCAACATTCGCAGTATCTTGATGATTCCGCTGTGGCATCGGCAGCAGTTAGCGGGATATCTGAGTATTTTCCGAGAGGCAATCAATACCGAAATTCTTTGGGCAGGAAAGCTAGACCCAGATCAGCGCCAGACTTATCCAAGACTCTCATTTGAATTGTGGCGCGAAACAAAGCGAGGCCAAATTAATGAATGGACAGAGGATGAATTGGAAATGGTACAATCCCTGAGCACGCACTTTGCTTTGGCTGTGCAGCAATACGAAATGCACCAACGTCTGCAATCGCTGAACGCTAATTTAGAAGAACAAGTTCAAGAACGGACAGGAGAACTAGAACAAGCGGCAGAACAACAGCGGATTTTATTTGAGGTAGTTGCCAAAATGCGGCAATCTCTTGATCTGCATACTATTTTTCAGACGACGACACAAGAAGTCTGCGAACTCCTGAATGCCGATCGCGTCGCAGTATACCGATTTACTTCTGATTGGGGAGGAGAATTTGTGGGAAACTGCGAGTTTGTTAACCCCCATTGGGTCGATGCGATCGAACTTGACCGACACACAGTCTGGAACGACAGCTACCTTCAAGAAACGCGAGGGGGTCGCTTTCGCAATGGAGAAACCTATGTTGTAAACGATATCCAAAAGAGTACTCTGACTGACTGTCATCTAGAAACCCTCAAGCATTACCAAATCCATGCTTTTCTTTTAGCCCCTATTTTTGTCGGAAAAATCCTTTGGGGATTACTAGCAACCTATCAACATTCTGGCAGCCGGGAGTGGCAACCCTCAGAAATTCAGTTTGCGGTTCAAGTTGCAGCCCAGTTGGGTGTGGCTATGGAGCAAGCTGAACTGCTGTTGCAAACTCGCCAACAAGCGGAACAACTTGCTCAGGCTTTACAAGACCTCCAGCAAACACAAGCCAAACTGATTCAAACGGAGAAAATGTCTAGTCTGGGGCAACTGGTGGCTGGGGTAGCTCATGAGATTAACAATCCAGTCAACTTTATTCATGGCAATCTCAGTTATCTCAATCGATATATGCGAGATTTGCTGGATTTGCTACACCTCTATCAGCAAAAACTTCCTGATGCAGGGTTAGACATTGGCAATCGCGCAGAAGCGATTGACCTGGCATTTTTATCTGAAGACCTGCCCCGCATCCTCGCTTCAATGGAGGTCGGCACCAATCGCATTCGCCAAATCGTAGAATCTTTAAGAAACTTTTCCCGCCTGGACCAAGCCGATACAAAACCAGTTGATATCCATGAAGGTATTGACAGCACCTTAATGATCTTGCAACATCGGTTTGCCAAGCCCAACAATTTTAAGATTGATGTGGTTAAGGACTATGGCGACCTACCGCAAGTGGAATGCTATGCCGGACAGATGAATCAGGTGTTGATGAATGTGTTGAGTAACGCAATTGATGCCTTAGAAACCGCCTGGGATAAATCCAAACAAGATAACGCAGGTCAAGATCGGGAGATGTTGTGCTTCAAACCACAAATCTGTATCTATACGAAAGTGCGAGAGGGCGATCGCGTTGCCATTCACATTACCGACAACGGCATTGGCATGGATGAAACAGTGCAGAGTCGCCTGTTTGACCCGTTCTTTACCACAAAGCCCGTCGGGTCGGGAACTGGTTTAGGACTCTCTATCAGCTATCAAATTGTGGTTGAAAAACATCAGGGTACTATCCATTGTTTTTCAGATCCCAACCAGGGCACAGAGTTTGTGATTGAGATTCCCATTCGGCAAAAGCCTGCGGCATTTAGATGACTATGCGGCTTCGGGCATATCTGGCTTCGGGCATATCTGGCTTCGGGCACATTAGTGCAGATCATGTTTCGGACTTTAGCTCTGCTAACTTAACAATAAACCTTTCTCCCATGACTGAGATGCGATCGCCTTCCAGCAGTTTGCGTCCACGGCGTGTTTCCATCTTGCCATTGACTTTAACTTCGCCACTCTGGATCAGCAGTTTCGCTTCACCCCCCGTTTGGACTGCGCCTGCCCACTTCAAAAATTGATCAAGTTTGATCGAGCTATCCTGCGAAGTATCGGGTACAGTCTTGGGTAAAATTTTTTCTGAATTGTCTTGCGGAGTCATAAAGGCACTGAAGCGTAGAGATTAGAATTTGTAAGGCTTGACTATTCATCATATCCCACTGGCTTCATGACCTATTGCCTCGGTATCATCACCCGTCATGGATTGGTTTTTGCGGCTGACTCCCGCACTAATGCAGGGGTAGATTATATTTCTACCTATCAAAAACTGTTCGATTTTTCTGATCCAGGGCAGCGCGTCATTTTGCTAGCCACTTCGGGCAATTTATCAATTACCCAGGCAGTTTTAAATGCGTTACATCAAGACCTAAAACTCAAGGAAAGTGACAATCTGCACACTTTGTCAACGCTCTACAATATGGCTCAGTACGTAGGCAACAAAATGCGACACATTCAGAGTCAAGAGCGTCCCTGGTTAGAGAAAGACCGGATTGACTATCACTGTACCTTGCTACTCGGTGGGCAAGTCCAGGGTGAAGCTCCTGGATTGTTCATGATTTATAGTCAGGGCAATTTTATTCAAGCCACACCCGAAACACCATTTCTTCAGATTGGGGAAACCAAGTATGGTAAACCCATTCTCGATCGCGCCCTCAGTTTTGACACCTCGTTAGAAGAAGCCGCTAAATGTGGGCTATTGTCGATTGACTCTACTATGAAATCCAACATCTCGGTGGGGCCGCCGATCGATCTAGTCAAATACGAAACCGACAGCTTTGTGCTGCGGTATCAGCTTAAGCTAGGCGTGGGCAATTCTTACCTGGCAAAAATTCGTCAGCGCTGGGAGGTCGCTTTGAGGCAAGCGTTTGAGCACATGCCTGATATTGAATGGGAGTCTGCGGAAACCCCACTCGAAGCTGGAGATTCATCCTGAATGGACTATTCTGCTGAATCGCCAACAATCTGGATCAGTAGATCATATTTCATGTCCGAGTTAGCGCCTCCTTGAATTTGCCCCCTAACAGGGGTTGTATCGGCGGCAGCAGCACTGCTAACTAAGGCAATATGGCGATCGCTCACCACTAAACCCTGCGTGGGATCATATCCCCGCCACCCTGCTCCGGGCAAATAGGCTTCTGCCCAAGCATGAAGGTGGCGATCGGGGCGATCGGGATCACCCTCTTGATAGCCGCTCACAAATCGGGCAGCAATCCCTACTGCTCGACACACCTCAATGAACAGCACGGCATAGTCCCGGCAAGATCCTTGTTTGGTGCGCCAGGTCAGTCCGGGCGGCAGCGGCAATCCTGTTTCGCGGAGTAGGTAACCGCAGCTAGTGTAGATGCGCTGATTTAGCTCCGTCAAAAAAGAGGTCATATTGCCCTGAGTGGCTTGCCAAATGTCTTGCGCCAATATCATGGCTTCTGGGTCGATCGTTCCAGTTCCAGCGAACTTAGAAAATTGCCCACTCAAATAAGGTTGCAGGCGGCTTAGCAAAGAATTGGGATAATCTATCGGCAGGCTGCTCGCCCAAGGTTCCAATAAATAGGCAAAGGGATTGACACACAGCGTTTCTACTTCAGAACTGGCTTTCAGGGTGAACTGAGTAATCGGCTCGTTACTAAACCAGGTTTTAATGATGGAGTTGCCATCCAAGTCAACGGTTTCAGACATTTGCTTGGGCTGTGGCTCTAGCGCCAATGAGAACTGGTGAAGTTTCTGCTGGGCATCGCAGCGAGGGCGTAAACCGATAACGTGAGGGGCAAGTGTGACAGGGTGATCGTATTGATAGATGGTGTGTGGGTAATTTGGTAACGCGACGGGGGAGATGGGGAGTGGGGAAGGTGGGAGGTGAGAGGGAATTCAGCCGATGCCGTCGATCGCAGGATGGTAGAAGAAGGCTGCCCCAATCACAAAATAGGTGGCCAGCAGCAGTGTCCCCTCTAACCAGTTCGATCGCCCATCTGAACTAACCGAATTGGCAATCAGTACGGATACAGCTACTGCGACTAGCTCAAATGGATTAAAGTTCAAATCCATAGGTTGACCGAGAAAATAGCCTGAGATCACCAAAACAGGCGCTACAAATAGGGCAATTTGCAAGCTCGATCCCATTGCGACTGAAACCGCTAGATCCATTTTGTTTTTGGTGGCGACTACTACAGCCGTTGCATGTTCAGCCGCATTGCCAATCACGGGCAGCAAAATGATGCCGGTAAAGAGTTCTGTTACCCCCAGCGCGTGAGTCGCTTCTTCCAAGGTGCTGACCAACAGTTCTGATTCGATCGCTACTAAAACTGTGACCCCCAACAGCACACTAATCCACAATTTTAGATTGGGCTTTTTACCCGCTTCGGTAAAGCCACCGGCTTCTTCTTCTACTACTCCTACATCATAGAGGTAGCTATGGGTCTTCATAGAGAAAAATAGCGTTAGCAGGTAAACGACAATGAGGGCGATCGCCACCACTACAGAGAGCTTTTGCAGGGTTACCTGATCAATTCCACTAGAGGTGTAGTTGACGGCAGTGGGCATTAGCATTGCCACCACGGCTAGATTCATTGAAGATGCATTGATCCGAGCCACAGTGGATTGGAATTCTTGTTCCTTGTAGCGCAGCCCGCCTAGCAACATTGAGAACCCCATCACCAGCAGCAGATTGCCCATGACAGAACCCGTTAAGCTGGCTTTGACAACGTTTACCAATCCAGCATTCAGGGCAACTAGGGCAATAATTAACTCCGTTGCATTGCCAAAAGTGGCGTTGAGTAATCCACCGAGAGAAGGTCCGACGACGATCGCAATTTCTTCGGTGGCTGTACCCATCCAGGCAGCCAACGGCAAAATCGCTAAACAGGCGGTCACAAAACGGTCAGGGAACTCCAGTGCAACCCATGCGCCAGCATAGACAGAGGGACAAAGAGTAACAGGACGGCGAAAATCAGGTCTTTGATCGAGATTTC
>JAAUOQ010000274.1 GCA_012034795.1 Leptolyngbyaceae cyanobacterium CRU_2_3 | reverse complement strand
GAGCCTACATTCGGAAGCAAGAGGAGGAAGATGTGCGATTGGAGCAACTCAACCTGCCTCTTCGCTGAGGGGTGTGTCTCCTTGGGAGACTCCTGATTCTGCCCCTTTGAGGGGCTAACAAAGTTAAGCCTCCGGCTTTGCCGGAGGTAACTTAACTACTATGATAATTCTTACTTAATATTTTGTAATCCTTCAACATGAGAAGCTGCAAATAATGGCTTCCCGGATTGTCTTCTAGCCTTTTCAGACACAAAGCAGGCTAAATCAGTGAAAATCTCCTGTTTACTGCTCTTTACAGTTATGGGTTTAACGAACTCAATAAATTAACTCAGTAAAATGAAGAGGTAACGACTCCTGTTGGTGTGATCTTGGGTGAACTGCCGAAGCCAATTTTGGTGTATCACCCCTGGGGTCTACGCTCTACCACACAGCTACATGTGAAAATCAAATGATCCCTGATTTATCAAAAGCGATCGTCACTCTAGAAAATATTCCTGCTGACTGGATTGGACTACGGGCTGTCAGAGAAACTGTGGGCTACCGCAATGCTCGCGATGGTAAGCCGCAAACTAACGGTACATCCCTGAATCAGGGAGTCATGGTGGAAGCTTTGGTGAAAGGACAGATTGGCTACGGCGCAACTAACGCCTTTGATCTGGAGGGAATTCAAGTTGCTGCCCATGCGGCCTATCAACAAGCCCTAGCCGCCAGCAAATGGTCAATTTATCCCCTCACTCCAGATGTTCGTCCCAAGGTTGTAGGACAGTACATTTCGCCCTATATCCGCTCTTTGGACGCACTTTCCCCCGGCGAAATTAATGATTTGTTGATCAGGCTATGCCAAACCCTGCAAGTGTCTGAGAAGATTGTCCAGACCAATGCCACAGCAATTACAAATGAAACTGAGTCCTGGTTTGTTAGTAGCAATGGCTCTGAGGTCTATCAGAAATTTCTGCTGTTGGAAACCCATTATGGGGTAACAGCCCAAGATGGGGCGATCGTTCAACAGCGCAGCAACAACGGCTATCTAGCCCACTGCTATCAAGGGGGATGGGAACTGTTTCCAGAACCAGACTTATGGGAGCGGGCACAGCGAATTGGAGAACAGGCTGTGGAATTGCTAACGGCTGAAGAATGTCCCGCAACGACAACAACGCTAGTATTAGCGCCTGATCAAATGATGCTACAAATTCACGAGAGCGTTGGGCATCCGCTAGAGTTAGACCGGATTTTAGGTGATGAACGCAACTATGCAGGTGGTAGCTTTATCAAAGCAGCCGATTTTGGACATCTGTCCTATGGCTCTGAGTTGATGAACATTACGTTCAATCCTACGGTTGCTGGAGAGTTTGCCAGCTACAGCTTTGACGATACTGGTACACCTGCCACCCGTGAATATTTAGTCAAAGAAGGAATATTGTTACGCGGCTTGGGGAGCCTGGAAAGCCAAACGAGAACCGGAGTTTTGGGAGTTGCCTGTGCCCGTGCGTCCTCGTGGAATCGTCCGCCGATCGATCGCATGGCCAACCTCAATCTGGAGCCTGGAACCGACTCATTTGAAGACCTGATCCGCAATACCGAATCGGGTATTTACATGGAGTCTAATCGTTCCTGGTCTATTGATGACCAGCGTCACAAGTTCCAGTTTGGCTGTGAATATGCCAAGCTGATTGAAAATGGCAAACTGACCAAAACCTTACGCAACCCCAACTATCGCGCTACAACACCGCAGTTTTGGCATAGCCTCAGCCGAGTAGGAAATGAGTCTACCTGGCAAATGTATGGCACACCTCATTGTGGTAAAGGTGAACCGAACCAGGCTATCCGCGTGGGGCACGGCTCTCCTGTTTGTGTGTTTGATCATGTAGAAGTGTTTGGAGGTGGGGTATGACGCTAATGGAATCAGCGGTTCTAGAGACCGCAAATCAAGAAGCCACCTTTAATCGCTTAGTTGATGCTTTGCTCTCAGAATTGCAGCCCAATGAGTACGCTAAGTTAGAGCTAACGGGTGAGCAAAGCCAATTTATCCGGTTTAATACCGCTAAAGTGCGGCAGGCGGGTTGCATTAGCGATGGTGAACTGAGACTGACCTTGATGGGCGATCGCCGGATTGCCTACCATAACTTGCCCTTTACAGGTCGTTGGGAAACAGATTGGCAGCAAGCCCACATGTCTCTACAAGTGTTACGCCAAGAACTGCCCCAACTGCCAGAAGATCCCTATCTGGTTTTGCCAGAAGGCAACGCCACCAGCCGTGATGTCTATACGGGCAGACTACTGCGGCCGGAAAGCGCAGCGGCGGCTATTTTGCCAGAGGTCATGGGTCTGGACTTTGCTGGTATTTATGCTGCTGGTTCATTGATCCGCGCCTATGCAGATTCGGCTGGACAAAAGCACTGGTTCACCACCGAATCTTTTTCGCTGGACTATTCTTTGTTTACAGCGGACGGTCAAGCCGTCAAAGATACATTTGCGGGCAACGAATGGGACGCTGTATCCTATGCTGCCAAGTTAGCTGACTCAAAACAGCGGCTAGAGCGGTTGTCGCGATCGCCTAAAGCTGTTCCTCGTGGCCAATACCGTACCTATTTGGCTCCTGCCGCAGTGGCCGAACTCCTGGGGATGTTCTCTTGGGGGGGCGTCAGTGAAGCCTCATTGCAACGGGGCGGTAGTGCCTTTAAGTTGCTGCGACGGGGTGAAAAACAGTTGTCGCCAGCCTTTAGCTTGACAGAAAATTTCCAACGCGGATTGGTGCCCCGCTTTAATGACTGGGGAGAAATTGCCCCAGTGGAATTACCCATCATTCAAGCAGGCAAACTGCTCAACACATTGATTAACTCTCGCACTGCCAAAGAATATGGCAAACCCTCGAATGGAGCCAACGGTAGTGAATCCTTGCGATCGCTGAAATTGCCCCTGGCGATTTGCCTGCCTCTGAAATTCTCAAGGCGTTGGATACGGGCTTATATCTTTCCAACCTGCATTACCTGAACTGGAGCGATCGCCCAGCGGGGCGGATCACTGGCATGACGCGCTATGCCTGTTTCTGGGTTGAAAACGGTGAAATTGTTGCACCCATCGAAAACCTGCGATTTGATGAAAGCCTCTATCGCTGTTTTGGCGAAAGCCTGGCTGCCCTCACCCAATTTCAGGAATTTATTCCCGAAGTTGGCACTTACGAACACCGATCGCTGGGTGGTGTCTGGGTTCCAGGTGCTCTATTGCGGGAGTTTACTTACACGCTTTAGGCAATTTCTGTCCAGAAATTTACCTCTGGGCTGGGTCAGGCGATGCCCAGATCGGGTCACCCATCTGATCGGGTCATTGCCAAACCTGCCCTCCGGCATTGTGTTTTCTAAAATTTGTTTTCTAGAAACCGCCCCATGCGATCGAGCTTTTCGGATAGGCTTTAAGCCAAATGCATCTTTAAAACAGACTTGGGAGCGCGCCGGACATTGCAAAGAATGGTTTCGTGTCCCAAGCGTGAGCAGGCTTCATACCGATGACATCCCGAAAAGCCATAATATTGCCCATCCACTTCTAAGACATCGATCGGTTCTTGCAGCCCAATTGCCTGAATCGATTCCATTAAAGCCGTAACTTTGGCTGGATCATTTTGGCGAAATAACGGACGACGAATTTCACGAATAGGGATATCCTGAGTTTTCATAGTTGCAAGCTCTGTTGAATCTCTACATTTGAATCTCTCTTCTTATATCATACTCATAACGAGTACGTTTTTGCAATTGGATCTCGTTTTCTAGAAGCTCGTTTTTTAAGTGAATCGTTTTCTAGAAGAGCAGTTTTCCCGGTCTATTACTCTCTGGGATGTAAAACCTTAATATCACTCGTGCACCGATAGAATAATTTGAATGCTGAGCTTGCCTAGAAATCAATTTCGGTTTGGATTAAAAGTTTTGCTTGGGCTAGCACTTAGCCTGACAATGCTGATTAGTTTAGCTAGTCCGGCTCCTTCTCAGCCTGCGATTGCTGGCAGTCCAGAACTTCGAGGAGTTTGGCTCACAACCGTAGATAGCGATGTGTTGTTCAGCCGCGATCGCCTGCAACCGGCCCTGCAAAAATTGGCAAGCCTGCATTTCAACACGGTCTACCCAGCAGTTTGGAACTGGGGCTATACCCTGTATCCCAGTCAGACCGCAGAAACAGCGATCGGGTATGCGGTTGATCCAAGAGTACCCAACTTGCAAGATTGGGACGCCTTAGCCAATGTCGTGGAATTAGGTCATCAGCAAGGATTGTCCGTGATGCCCTGGTTTGAGTTTGGGTTTATGACTACGGCTGAATCAGAAATCGTCAATACTCACCCAAAGTGGATCACTGAGCGCTCGGATGGCTCCCAAATTTGGCAAGACGGACGCTATCAGCGACGCTGGCTGAATCCGTTTAAGCCAGAAGTGCAGCAGTTCATCCAAAGTATGATTTTAGAAATCGTCACTCATTACGACATCGACGGTATTCAGTTTGATGACCATTTTGGCTTGCCGGCGGAGTTTGGCTACGACGAGTTCACAGTCAGGCTCTACCAACAAGAACATGGTGGGCAGTCCCCTCCCTTGAATCCAGACAATCCAGAGTGGGTACGCTGGCGTGCTAATAAAATTACCCGTTTTATGACCCAGATATTTAGGGCTGTTAAAGCTCGTAAGCCTGGTGTGGTAATTTCTCTGGCACCCAATAACTATCCTTTTTCCTATCATCACTACCTGCAAGACTGGCAAGCCTGGGAACAGCAGGGGTTGATCGAAGAATTAATTTTGCAGGTTTACAGTGGGAATCTAGATAATTTTATTGCTGACTTATCTCGCCCAGAAGTAAGAATTGCCAAGCAGCACATCCCTGTTAGTGTGGGTATTCTCACAGGACTCAAGGATTTATTTGTCCCAATTCACCAAGTCGAAGAGCAAGTTTGGGCCGTGCGCGATCGCAACTTTTCTGGCGTCTCTTTCTTTTTCTACGAAACCCTGTGGAATTTGACAGGCACAGAGCGGGATGCACAAGTAGATGGCAAAGCAGAGCGCCAAGCCGTTTTCAGTCGGCTGTTTAATGCCTCTGCTAGCATCCCTAATCTGATGGATAATTGGGTGCCCCCCGATTAATCCCGTTATCTATTAATCAGGCATCCATTCCCATGATTTCACCTCTATCTCCGCGTCACCGCTTTTTTCGGTACCGCCTTGCAGTTCTGATCAGCCTAATCGCTATCGTCCCGTTAGGTTACGGAGTCAGGTTTTCTACAGTTGGGGCGATATGGCTGCATGATGCTTTAGGCAGCGTAGCCTATGAGATTTTCTGGATTTTGCTAGGGGTATTGCTGGTTCCTAAATCTACACCTGCAAAAGTGCGATCGCGGTTTGTCTGGCAACCTGTAGCATCGAGTTCCTGCAACTCTGGCAGCCACCAGTTCTACAAGCAGTTCGAGCCACTCTGCCAGGACGGTTAGTGTTGGGCAATTCATTTAGCTGGGCAGATTTTCCAGCCTATTTCGTTGGTAGTTTTGCCGGATGGCAATGGGTCAAGGGCTTATCCAGAGTTTTTGTTTTAAGGTAGAGACGTTCCCTGAAGCTTTCCTGTGCAAACCTGTGCCCGTGCAAACCTAGGCAAGATTTGAGTCTCAAGCACTTGACAAAACGTACTCGTAACGAATACGCTTTAATGACATGATTGAGATCAGCAATCTTCAGCCAAACTTAAAATCTCTTAACTTCAGGAGCCAGGTTCATGTTGTCAAATTGTGAGGGACAGCGCGTCCCCAATGTCACCTTTCGCACTCGGCAAGCCGATCAGTGGTTGGATGTGACAACAGATGATTTGTTTGCTAACAAAACCGTTATTGTGTTTTCGCTACCCGGCGCGTTTACTCCCACTTGTTCTTCTACCCACCTACCGGGCTACAACGAACTGGCAAATGTGTTTAAGGCGAACGGTGTCGATGACATTGTTTGTCTATCGGTAAATGATGCTTTTGTCATGAACGAATGGGCAAAAGAGCAAAATGGCTGAAAATGTCCGGTTGATTCCCGATGGCAACGGTGAGTTTACTGTTGGCATG
>JAAUOQ010000273.1 GCA_012034795.1 Leptolyngbyaceae cyanobacterium CRU_2_3 | reverse complement strand
CTGGTGGGTCATTACTGATCAAGGCGCAGGCTTTACTCCAGGATGTAGTTGCGCCCACAATCCTGACGAAACCCAGCAAAATATCAATGACCTAAATGATTGCGGCCGGGGGCTGTACATCTTACACCAAATTTTTGACCAGGTTCATTGGAACCAGCGAGGTACAGAACTACGCCTCTGTAAACAGTTAAAATCTCGCACCCGATTACCTCTAGTACGCTAGGTTTTAGCTTTCCTGCCATTTTTGTAAGGCAATACGGTGTACCTCTCGCCAGGGTAGATGGCTGTTTCGAGCAATCTGAACACAGTCTTCATATTCCGGCTGAACATTGGCGATCGCTCCCCCCTTTCCCCAGCGGGCCACTTTCACCCTCACTTCACCCTGCTGAATCAGCACAGTCTGAATTTCTCGATCTAGCACTGTCCGCTGCTGCTTGGTGCAGCGAATCCCCAATGTCGTCGTTTCCTGAAATAGCACCACCTGACAAGCTGCCACTTGGGCTGGATGGCAAATGGTCGTTAGCAAAATACCTGGACGTGATTTTTTCATGCCGATCGCCTGCGTAAACACGTCTAAGGCTCCTGCTGCAAATAACGCTTCAAATACATAGCCGATCGCTTGAGGAGTGAGGTCATCAATTTGGGTTTCGAGAACGGCAATAGTTTCCTGAGCCAGCAAAGTATTAAGGGATTCCGGGGAATCAGTAGGGGAAACCAGAGGTAAGCCCAGGGAAGGCGCGGATGCAACTTTACGGTCTGGTTTTAGCGCTTGAGGTTCAACACTAACGCTCTTAGACGCTGGGTTCTTCAGCCCTGTCTGATGCAGAGAGGGAGAAGACGAATGCTGACTTTCTCCAACCCACAATCGTAAGATATTGGGGATCGGCAAGTCTCGCGAACCTGCACCTAGTCCAACACATTGTAAAGTCATGGGTGGAAGTGTACCAAAAGTAGTGGCTAGAGTGGTAGCGATCGCTGCTCCAGTAGGGGTTACTAACTCACGATCAATACCATTGCTATAGATAGGCACTTGCCGCGTTTCCCAGAGCTTGAGGACGGCAGGAGCCGGGACAGGCAGCCGTCCATGTGCCGCCCAAACAGTGCCACCCCCTGTAGGCAAGGCAGAGCAGTGGAGTGCATCAATTCCTAGCCAATCTAGCCCCAAACAAGTACCCACAATATCAACGATCGCATCGGTAGCACCCACTTCGTGAAAATGAACTTGGTCTGGAGAAATGCCATGAACGGCTCCCTCAGCCTCGGCTAATTGCTGAAAAACTTTTAGACTCCAGGTTTCAGCTTGTTTTGGCAATCTAGCTGCTTGAATCAGGCGTTCAATTTCGGGTAAGTTGCGGCTACCCTGCTGCCCAGAAATATCCTCATGGCTGTGAGGATGCTCATGGCTGTGAGGGTGCTCATGGCTGTGAGGGTGCTCATGGCTAGAACCCTGGCTTGTCAGATGACTGTGCTCACACGGATCGCTGTGGCTGTGATCATCAAAAGCACCATGTTCATGAGAGGGTATAGGAGAGTGTATTCCTGACGAAATTGCTGTTGGAGCAATTCTAGCCATATCTCCCCATAACTCTTGAACGCCTTTCGCCAGATCAACATGTACCTGAGTCGCCTGCTGCCCATTGCGGTGAACCTGCTCTGCCCAAGCTTGAACTCATCCGCAATCCCTAAAAGTCCTAACTGCTCGATCAGATACTCTAAAGGCACTCCGGCATGAACTAGAGCGCCGAGGCACATGTCTCCAGCAATTCCAGTGGGGCATTCCAGATACGCAATTTTTGCCATTGTTTCAAAAGTTTTACTTACTAAAACTTTATACCAGCGCAATGCTCCTAGGAGAAGTTCATGGCTACCGTTTATCAGATTCATCCGGAAACTCCTCAAAACCGACAGATTGAGAGTATCCGCAAGGCCTTGCAGCGGGGCGCTGTTATGCTTTACCCAACAGATACGGTCTATGCGATCGGCTGTGACCTCAATGTCAAATCTGCTATTGAACGAGTTCGCCAAATTAAGCAAATCTCTAGCGACAAACCTCTAACCTTTTTGTGCTCATCACTCTCCAACATTTCTGAATACGCAACCGTTAGTGATTCTGCCTATCGGCTGATTCGCCGCCTAATTCCAGGGAGCTATACTTTCCTGCTGCCTGCTACTAAGTTAGTGCCCCGCTTAGTCATGAATCCTAAACGCAAAACTACGGGAATTCGTGTGCCTGATCACGCTATCTCTCAGGCTTTATTACAGGCATTGGGTAATCCCATTATCTCTACATCGGCTCCTAGTGCTATAGATACGGACAGCTATATCTCTCAGGCTGAGATGTTTGATCATTTCTATAAACTGGTAGATATCATCATTGATGACGAATTGCCTGTTCGCTTTCAGGTATCAACCATTCTGGACTTAACGGAGGAAGAACCCATTGTGGTGCGTAAAGGTCTGGGATGGGAAGCGGTTGCAGAATGGATCGAGACTTAGCAGATCTGATTCACTGGTTTTAACAAAATGGTAAACCCGTAGATATTTTTGACAATAACAACAAAATAATGTCCTGATAGTCCACTTGAGCAACTGTCTATTGGTAACGGGGGAGAGTGACCTCTGAGGATGAGTCACGATCGCTCTCATCCCGTCCCGTTCAGCCTATAGGAGTAATGAGTGCTTTATTGAAAAATGCTGGTACATAACAGCAAATCATCGATCAGGAAACCACCTGACAAAGTGACCTAGCTAAACGAGGTGGCGACCGTAGCTTTGTAGTGACTGGATGTAGAGAAACTATAGCAGCGCAGAAACAACTATCTGAGTTTTGAGTTCTAAGGTCTTAGTTAGGCTCGATGTCAAACTCGTTACGTTGTTAGCTCGTTACTGACTACATACCGAGTCTGCTCGCTGCTGCTGTCTGTGCATTACCACCAAGGCAAGCCATGAACCGTGACCCTGTGAACGCCCATAGCTCTTCTACTCCGCCCCACTTTAACCCCACTGAAAGTGAGAATCACTTTCTACCTTCGGTTGGAGTACAGGCTAAAGAGAATCAATCCATCTTAAGGCTTAGCTGTCAAGCTGACCCTGATCCAGAACCCAATCAACCTGAACTGGATCGAGTTCAGCCTGAAATTTCCAACCTGATTCAGGAGTTGTCGACTGAATTTCAGGCAGAGTTACCTGCTGCTTCTGCGAGTGTTAGAGCCATCATGACTCGAATTGCCATTGAAGTAGAGCGAGTGTGTAATAAAAGCGATCGCATTCAAAATTCTGGACAAATTCAATCCTGGCAACTGACACTAGCCAGACACCGCTTGCAAAAATGCCTGAGCTACTATCAACTAGGCTCACGACGCGGCCGCATCGAACTGCATAGCCATCTCAGCACAATGGTATATCGGCATATTGTTATGAGCCAAGCTCAAATGGGGTTTTCAGCCCGCTATGGATTAATCGAAGACTTTTTGCAAGGGTTTTACATCGAAGTGTTGAAAGCATTTCGACGAGAAATGAATTACCCGCAGACTATAGTCCTCGCACTCGCTTTGAGTTGGCAGAATATATGGCATTTACCGAACACTATGCCAAACGTCGAATTACCTTACCCGGACGGCGCAGTCAGCAGCTTGTGGTTTTGCGGGCCCAGGGGTTTGCCCATCGCCAACCACCCGAAACAGCGCTGGATTTAGAGCTAGCCGTTGAATCTTCTAAGGGTGAAGATGCAGAAATCCATAGCCGTTCTCCTGTAGTGCAGCAAGTAAGAGAGCAAATGGTTGCAGATACAGTTGATCCCACAGATTCAGTCGTACGGGATCGCGTTGTCAGCGAACTCACTGAATATCTAGAGGCACAAGGGCAAACCGACTGTGTCGATTACCTGAGCCTTAAACTACAAGACTTATCTGCTCCTGAAATTGACGAAATCTTAGGGCTGTCTACTCGCCAGCGAGATTATCTTCAGCAGAGATTTAAGTACCATGTTGAGAAGTTTGCCCGATCGCATCGTTGGCAACTCGTTCATCAGTGGCTAGGCGCTGATCTAGATCAAAACTTGGGCATGCCCCAACAGCAATGGGAGATCTTTGTGGGGCAACTTACCCTAGAACAGCAACGGCTTTTGCAACTTAAAAGTCAAAAGTTGTCCGATCAAGACATCGCCAAGCTGATTCACTGTACACCTAAGCAGGTACATAAGCGTTGGGTACGCTTGCTAGAGCTCGCTTGGCAAACCCGCAATAGTATATTCAGTGTTGCAAACCTGAAGGATGGCTGAGGATCAGATCCGGTGTCCATCCAGTGACGATCTGTCCCTGGTCATTGAACTTGAATTCGTTGCCTGAGTTCACTGAAAGTACACAAACAATGGATTGACTGTCGGCTAGAATCATCATGGGCAGGGATGTACGCCAGCATCTAAATCATGTGCATCTTCACTTAAATCAGTGCATCTTCACTTAATCTGTCATTTCCACCCAATATTTCTTGGATTCAGAAGCATAGTTTTGCTCAGAAATGTGCAAAGGGTTGAGATTTCCTTCTCGCAGGGTTTCACCTGTAGAGAACAAGGTCAATAGGACATCAGGACTAAAAAAGGTCAAATTGCCTCTTAAGGCTTATAACTAAATATGGGCAGACTAACGACAGATGCATCAGTATATCTAACGAAAACATTATTTGCCTTCTGCTCTGGTTAACTTTGTTAAAAACATTGGCTACACCCAATACGGGGTAAACGCCAAGCTTTCTGCTATTGTTTGAGCAGTTCATCGATGGGTGCGCCTAATCTACTTTGCTTGGTTTCGTTGCTTCCCTAGTATTCTTAAGGGGGGGAAATTCCAGTGTTCTGGTTGACAACATGCAGAGTCACCCCATTTTCATCCACCGTTTGAGTCAATGCTATCCGGACTCTACAACGACGAAGACGTTTAGCAAGAAGGAGCTAGAGAGTGACATCAGGATTAGAACTAACTCCTGGGACTCAAATTAATGGCCGCTATCGCATTCAACGCGTCCTAGGACGAGGTGGATTTGGGCGCACTTATCTAGCCGCAGATGACCTTCGGTTCGGTGATGCTTGCGTTCTCAAAGAATTTGCACCTAGCAATCAATCTGATCCAATCGTTGCTCAAAAGCTGCGTGAACTGTTCCAGCGAGAAGCATCTGTTTTACACAAGCTGAATCACCCTCAAATCCCACAATTTTTTGCTGTCCTGGAAGAAGATGGACGCTTGTTCATCGTTCAAGAATATATCAACGGCAAAACCTACTGGCGAGCGCTGCAAGAACGCCAGCAGTATAGAAAAACTTTTACAGAAACAGAAATTGTTCAGTGGCTTAAAGATCTACTAAAAGTTCTAGACTATTTGCACTCACAAAATATAGTGCATCGAGACATTGCACCCGACAATATCATGCTGCCTCGCGGTAAAAAGCTGCCTGTCTTAATCGATTTTGGTGTAGTAAAGCAGGTGGCTACCCATTTTTTATGGCATGAGTGCCATCAACCCTGATGGATTAATTCAGGCTTCTGTGTCGGTTGGCAAATTTGGTTACGCCCCGTACGAACAGATTCGTATGGGGCAATGTTCGCCCAAAAGTGATTTATATGCTTTAGCAGTAACAGCAGTAGTGCTGTTGACTGGAAAACCGCCCAATTTGTTAATTGACCCGCGATCGCTAGAGTGGAAATGGCAGACTAAGGTCAGGCTCAATCCACGTCTGGTAGAAATCTTGGAAAAGATGATGGCGGAAAAGCCTCAAGATCGCTACGCTTCTGCCAAAGTCATCCTCCGAGAACTACATTGGCTGGGTCAATCGGTTGGGCAAAACTTGGGAACCGTACTGCATCATTCACCCGTTCATAACCTCCATCCAAAGTATCGCTCTGATCCAGCATTGACGCCTAGCCAACTGAGCCACACGGGGATTAAGCTCGTGTCGCCTCCCCACTATTTTCCCCCTCTACACCAAGCAGAAACGCTATCTCAGCCTCAGATGGGAGCAGATGGTAATCAAATTACCTCAGCTCATATGGCTGCTATTGAATTAACTCGTGCTGAGACTCACCCA
>JAAUOQ010000272.1 GCA_012034795.1 Leptolyngbyaceae cyanobacterium CRU_2_3 | reverse complement strand
ATGTTCTGTCGCATTCGGGGGTATTTATCCACCCTGAGAAAACAAGGGTGTAAGATTTTAGACGCAATCGTTCAATTATTGATGGGCGCTTCTATCTCTCCAGTTCCTACGGCTGAGTAGTTACGATAAATGTGACGATCGCAGATAACAATCCTGCTGTCCATAATGGTAGCCAAAGCAACTGATCATTACTATGCCAGAATAGGAGGCTAACGGCTGATAAAACTAGTGTGGTTGTAAAGCTGAGCCAGGTAAAAGGAACTGGATGCAGATTTGTAAAACTCTTTTGAGCGATGACTGTGTAAAGCGCATAGGTAATACCTGACGTAATACCAGTGATAATTCCGATGTACTGGTTAACGCCTGCGTTTATGCTGACATGAGGAAGTGTTAGTATACTACCTAGAAATACCAAACCCATAATGCCCCAGCGCAGAAATGTGGGGCGATCGCCAAACAAACGCCAAGAAAATATCGCTGTAAATGCGGGGTAGGTGAAAAATAGGGTCATGGCAATGCCTGCGGGGACCATGCCAATGGAAATGTAGAGTAGTGCCAGGTAGAGGAACATCAAAACCCCGCAGCCAAATGATTGCAGCAAAAGATTCCTTTGTTCTAAATGCCGCAACTGTGCGATGTCTTTCCAGGTAGAGGAATAGAACTTGGGTGCTAGGAATGCCATTAAAGGAACGACTAATAGCATTCGCATAAACATTAATAGGAAGGAGTTTTGTAGGGTCGGTGTAACAAATCCTCCCAGTTGAAAAAATCCAAAAATCGTCTGTTCATGAAAGAGAACACGGACAATGACATTTTGAAAGCAGAAGAAAACAGAGGACAGGAGAACGATTAAAAAACCAAGCACTATTACCAGCCATGATGAGGGATAGCCTGATCATACTCAGTTAGTTTAGGCAAGATGGTGCTAATCATCTACTTTGATTAACTGTATTGCCTATTTTCTAGACTTTTATGTCCTTATCCCCAGCCTCCACGATAGCGAATCTGCTGTTTCACGGCATAGAGGTGGGCAAACTGTGGAATGTCTCCCCGATGTCCCAAAATAATTACGGTGTCTCCGTTGTGTAGGACTTCCTCATGCCCTGGATGAGTCATGAGTCCGCCTTCGCGGCGGCGGAGCGCCACAACGATAAAGGTGCCTTTGCCTCGAATTTCCAGATCGGCGATCGTTCGCCCAACTAGGGGAGAGTTTTGTGGAATAGCTAGCTCATCTACTTGGACATCAATTTGTGCTAACAGTTCGCTGAGGCGGGTGCGTTCTTCGCTTTGATCTAGAAACTCTACGGTATTAGGGCGGGTGATTAAGTTGGCCATTCGCAATCCGCTAATGCTGGCTGGGGAGACAACATGATTGGCACCTGCCAGACGCAGCTTTTTCTCGGTGGTAGAGATTTCGCCGCGAGCAACAATCATTAAATCTGGATTTAAACCTCGCGCTGTGAGTGTGATAAATACATTAGCTGCATCATCGGGTAGAACTGTAGCCAATACTCTAGCTCTATCAATCCCAACTGCTTGCAAGACCTCTTCATCTGTAGCATTGCCTTGATAGACTCGATATCCCATGGCTTCAGCGCTAGCAATCCGATCGCTATTGTTGTCAATAATCATAAATGGATGGTGAGCATCCACAAGTTGGCGAGCTAGCACTTGGCCAATGCGCCCATAACCACAAATGATTGCATGGTTGTTTAGACTAGCAATGTCTTTGCTTTTGCGATGGCTATCCAAGGCTCGATGAATTTCCCCCTCTGTGACCATTTGTACAAATCCTCCCACAATAAAAGCGGCTGAGATCACTCCAGCTACAATCACAAGAATTGTAAAGGCACGGCTAGCCGGAGAGATCGGGCAAAACTCTCCGTAGCCAATCCCAAAAATTGTAATAATCACCATGTAAACTGCGTCAAAATAGTGCAGCCAAATAGGGTGTAGCCCAAAACTGCACTCACAAACGTGATGACAAAAAAAGTTGCGCCAGTTAGAATGCCCCGTATCGGTGACATGTGTAAGCTTCCGTACCAGAGGCGATCGAGAAATACTTTAACGCTAAACCCTGATCTGTGACTGTGTTCTTGATTGCAGGTGGCTTTCATCGTACATAACTACTTTTCCGCCGTACCTGAATTAGCTCTGCCCCAATGCTCACGGCAATTTCTTCTGGGGTTAAAGCACCGATATCTAAGCCGATGGGTGCATGTATGGGTTTGAACAGTTCAGGCAGAATCCCAAACTGTTGTAATTCTCGATAAACCGTGGCTATGCGCTTCTGACTACCAATCATGCCGAGATACTGGTAGGTGAGTTGACGCTGAAGTATAGTTTTTAATGCTTCTAGATCTTGTTGATAACTGCGCGTCACTAAGGCAATGGATAAATCATGACAGTCTTCTAGCTGATCTAAACAGAGCGATCGCCTGATTAAAGATCAAGTCTACTTGTGGATACCGTTGTGAGTTGGCCCATTCTGGGCGATCGTCTTGGACGATAACGCGAAAGCCAATCAGATTTGCAACTTTTGCCAACTGTTCTCCTACATGTCCTGCTCCAACAATCAGCAGAGTTGGAGGCAGTTGCAACTGTTCAATATAGGCTTGATTGCTGCTGGGAACGATTGCGCTAGCCTCCAGTAAGTAGGGAGATTGATCAGGAGAAAACGGGATGACTAGTTTGGCAGCTTTGCCGGTTTGGAGTGCATCAAGAATTTGATCCAGAAGGGCGATCGCCTCTTTTCCTGACCATCGCTCTAGCCAAACTTGCATTCTGCCACCACAAACTCCCTCTGTTTGTGGCTCATCTCGATGGAGTGTGCCTGTTAAATCGATCTCTACAAACTGCTTTTTGCCAGTTGTCAAGATTTTGCACCGCTTGGCGAATGACTTTAGCCTCGCCTGCACCTCCACCAATGGTGTTGAAGGTGCGAGCGTCTGCACCGATGACCATTTTTGCCCCTACTTCTCTGGGCACAGAGCCTTGAACCTGAGTCACGATGGCGAGGACAGCCGCTCCTTGCGAAAGGACTTGAGCCAGTTGGGAGTAGCAATCAGTCGTCATAAGTAAGCATTAATAAGTAAGCATTTGACAAAGGCTCGGCAATCAGGTAAACCAGAATTTCTCAGATTCTAGAAAACATCGGTATTGGAAAGCGCAAACCTTGTTACCTAGTTGTTGGTTCTTCTCAGGCTTGGGTACCATCGGGTAGTGAGTAATGGGTTAAGGTGATTTTTGATTTGAGGAGTGCGATCGCATGAGTAAGTTGGTGGAGATCCCCAACATAAGCTGGAAGATCAAGTGGGCAGTCTGTTTGCCGATTGTCCTGTCAGCAGTTTTACCCGCAATTTTTGCGGAAGTGGCTGGCGCAGTTCCGGTCGCTCCTAGTCCTGTGAGAGGGTCTACTGTGGCAGTCAATCCTTTGCTAAACCTGATGCTGGAGCAGATGCATCAAGCTGCGATTCCACACTTGCCGCCTTTAGGGAATGCAGATGCCTTCTTACCCAAACTCGATCCGTTGGCCTTTACCCATCTAGTGATCCGATTGAGCGATCGCCGTGTTTATGTTTATGAACGTGACCAGATCAAGACCAGTTTTCCAGTGGCGATTGGGCGAGCCGGTTGGGAGACTCCAACAGGACGCTATCGTGTTCTACAAATGTTGCGTCATCCGGCATGGCAGCATCCTTTCACAGGCGAAGTCATACCTGCTGGAGTGGACAATCCCTTGGGATCGCGCTGGATTGGCTTCTGGACAGACGGTGCTAATTTTATTGGCTTCCACGGCACACCCAATACAGAATCGGTCGGTACTCCTGCCTCGCATGGTTGTATTCGTATGTACGATCAAGATGTGACGAAGCTATTTGAGATGGTTCAGGTGGGCACGCGGGTAGATGTCGTTCCTTGAATAGGCTTGATGCTTGATGTTTGATACTTGATGTTTGATTATCCTTGATATTTGATCCCAACATGTTCCATCATCTCGAACAATTCGCTAGCGACAACTATTCTGGTATCTGTCCTGAAGTGCTTGACTATACACTGAAAGCCAACGAAGGGGATGTGCCAGCTTACGGCAATGATCACTGGACACAACGGGCTACTGATCATTCAGAGAATTGTTTGAAACTGACTGTGAAGTGTTTTTTTGTGGTTTAACGGCACTGCTGCCAATTCTTTGGCATTGGCAGCTTTATGTCAGTCTTACCATAGTGTCATTTGTCCTGAAACAGCGCATATTGAAACAGATGAATGTGGTGCGCCTGAGTTTGCATCGAATGGATCTAAACTGCTGTTGGGCAAAAGTGAAAATGGCAAACTGACGCCAGACTCGATCGCAACTATTGTGAATAGACGCAGTGATATTCATTACCCTAAGCCCAAAGTGATTAGCATTACACAATCCACAGAATTGGGCACGCTGTATGCGATCGATGAACTAGTGGCGATTAAACAACTGGCTCAGCAATATGATCTGAAAATTCATATGGATGGTGCTCGTTTTGCTAATGCCGTGGCAGCGCTCAACAAAAGCCCCGCCGAAATTACTTGGAGAAGCGGTATTGATGTGCTGTGTTTTTGTGGAACCAAGAACGGTATGGCGTTGGGGGAAGCAATTATTTTCTTTAACAAAGCACTGGCTGAAGATTTCTCCTACCGCTGTAAACAGGCAGGTCAACTTGCTTCTAAGATGCGCTTCATTGCTGCACCCTGGCTGGGGTTACTAGAAACAGGAGCCTGGCTCAACAATGCTCGTCATGCTAATCGATGTGCTGAATATTTAGAGAACAAGTTGCTCGAAATTGAAGGGATTGAACTGATGTTTCCCCGTGAGTCCAATGCAGTTTTGTCACACTGCCTGAACCAGTGATTCAGCAATTAAGAGACAAAGGTTGGCAATTTTACACGTTTATTGGCGTGGGTGGGGTTCGTTTCGTCTGCTCTTGGAATTCTACGCAAGAGAGGATTGATCAATTGGTGCAGGACATTAGAGGGGCGATCGCTGCCCTTTCTCCTGCGTTAAGCGAAATCAGTTAGTCTTGTCTGGAGTGCCCCACCCAAAATGCTTTGCCAAAGCCATAGATGTTCTGAAGGAAGTCTGCTCATCGGGTTGCCGCCCCTGGGAGTTCGGTAAGCTATACTGCCAAAATTGAGTCAGCACCCGGTAATATGAGTTTGAGAAGAGGTGATATAACTCATTTGGCACTAAGGGGATCACGATGCAAAATCTCTACGATTCTGATAAACGCAAGCTACTGTCAAGCTTGGCTCATGGCTCAATTTTTCTTAGCTCCCTGATCGTTGCGATCGGGATTCCCATTGCTATTCTGTTTGTTTCTGAAGATCCAGTCGTCAAAGCGAATGCTAAAGAAGCCATCAATTTTCACTTCAACGTTTGGCTTTACGGCATTATCCTGATTCCTTTGTCATTTTTGACGTTTGGGTTGGCAGGTGGGATCTGGTGGCTGGTTCACTGGGGGCTAACAGCTTGGGCGATCGCCCATTGTTTGGGCACCCCTGACCAGGCTTTTCGCTACCCATTCATCTTCCGTTTGCTGTAGTCATTGAAGAAGTGAACCACCATCAATTAAGCCAGCCAAGCCAGCATAGAATCAGTAGATCTTGAAAGAATGATTTAGACCTTTGCGATCTACTGAGAATAGATAAGCCAACATAGAGGTATGTTCTACTTTTAGAGCGTACCTTTTGTTGTTGATTGAATCTAGATAAACCAGCGTAGGATCGTAAAAGCGATCGCTGCAATTGCTGTTGCGACGGGAATGGTAATCACCCACACGAGTCCAATCTGCTGTAGCGTTTTTAGCTGAATAGTCCGTGCCCCTTGAACGAATCCGACTCCAACAACGCCTCCAACAATCGCATGAGAAGTTGATACAGGTAACCCTAATTGAGAGGCAAGTAGCACAGTTGTTGCGGTTGCCATTTGAGCACAAAACCCACCACTAGGCTGGAGAGGAATAATTCCCTCCCCGACTGTTGAAATTACCTTTTTGCCCCAAACCGCTAATCCGGAGACGATGCCAACTCCACCTAATAACAACACCCAAAAGGGAGTCTGG
>JAAUOQ010000271.1 GCA_012034795.1 Leptolyngbyaceae cyanobacterium CRU_2_3 | reverse complement strand
AGCGGCCGTGTATTTCAACGCTCAGAGTGGTTACAGCCAATCGATTAAATCAGAATTTTCTCGGGCATTGTCCTTGGGGGGTGGACAAGTGGTCAGCGAGTTTGACCTCTCCAGTTCTAGCTTTAGTGCGGTAGATAGTTTCAAACAGGCGACCCAGCAGGGTGCAACTGTCCTGGCACTGATGCCCAACTCAGGTCAGCTCGATCGGGCTCTTCAGGTAGTACAGGTCAATCAGCAGCAGCTCAAAATATTGGCAGGAGACGATGTTTACTCGCCCAAAACGCTAGCCCTAGGAGGTGTAGCCGCCCAAGGGATGATAGTTGCTGTACCCTGGCATATTTTGGCAAACCCACAAGCGCCCTTTGCCACTAGCTCCCGCTCACTCTGGCGAGCCGATGTCAACTGGCGAACTGCCATGACTTACGACGCAGTTGCCGCGCTGATTGTGGCAATGGAGCGTAACCCCAGTCGCCAAGGTGTTCAGCAAGCTCTGGCAGATGCAAATTTTACGGCTGAAGGAGCAACTGGGACAGTGCGGTTTTTGCCATCGGGCGATCGCAATCAATCGGTACAGCTTGTAGAAATCAAACCGGGTTCTCGCTCCGGATCTGGCTATGATTTTGTACCCGTTCCATAAGGTTGAGATGAGACTGATTGAAATATATGTTGAGAGGTTTGCGCAACCAAAGTAAACAATGAGAACCTTAGCGGGATCTAGGCAGTGACCGACAAGACAGAAACCTCAAGCAGATCAGCATGTAGAGAACTCTGCGCCAATCTGCTGGTATCTGCCCCGGAACAGCGAATTCTTAAAAAGCGGAACTCGTCCCGTTTCGTTGGCTGTCCTTTGGAGAAGTTGCTTAAGCCTGGAAGGCTTACTGACTGTTGCGAACGACCGCTTCCGCAGGCAGACAAAGCAAATTATCACCGTAGGTGCGGATGAGTCCACGCTGGCGCAGTTTGCCCATCAAACGGGTGACGGTGACGCGAGTGGAGCCAATCGCACTACCAATTTGAGCATGAGTCAGCGACCAGGGCAAGCAATAGCCTTCGTCGCAGGGTTCTCCAAACTCTTCGATCAAAAGCGTTAAGAACCCTAGAAGGCGATCGATTGTTCGGCGCTGTCCTAGAGTACTGAGCCACAATAGCTTGCGCTGATGCTGATAACGAAAAGCATCTAGAACTTCCCGGCGGAAGTGGGGCCAATTGTCCAGATCGTGCCAATAGAGCCAAATGACAGAGGTTTGATCGACGTGGGCAAAACTCTGTAAGATAAAGGGCGATTGTGCCACAATCTCGAACGGTTGCCCTGCGCCCACGAAACCCAGGAAGGCTTCTTCTGAATTGATTCGAGGTACACGGGACGAACTGCTGGAAGTGGCACTCACCTGCGCCTCGCCGACCAGCCGCACAGCGCCTCGTTGAACTAGATAGAGTAATCCAGCACGAGTTGGAATCTTTTCGTCTTTGCTAAAACTGCGGCAGCGATAATGCTCTTGTGCCCAGTCTAGAATCCGTTGCCAGGTGAGGAAAGGACGGGAAGTTTCGGTTTGTGATGACACTGAAAACATAGGGGGCATTCTTTGAAGTCAGCAGAACAATTTTGGTTGGGAGCAAACAGATAATCTCAACTCAACTCAACTCCCGCAAACTGTATAGACGTTCGTTAAAAGATTGATTTAAAGTTGTAACCAGTTTAACATCACCTTTCTCTCTACGGAGTAGAGAGAATTACTGAACTGACCAGCTATTCTGTAAAAATCTAACTCTTCAAGCCGATGCATCAGCCCTCAAGTCTGATTATTACATTCAGCAAAATCATGCTCCAGACATTATAGGTTAAGGATCAAACGGGTTGAGCTGAGTCCAAGCGCTTATTAAAAGATACTGTGATTTCACACCCTCCCATCCTAGCTCTAGCGCTTCAATCACTACTAGTTAGTAGGCTACAAAAAGCTGAACATTTACAGAAAAAACATCTTAACTTTCCTGAAGAAACGTATTTCACGAGAGTGGAACATGACATTCAGTGGTTTGAAATGCAAAATATTGCTCTTGCAGATGCTCTTGCAGAAATGCCACTGCACCGAGTTAAGGCAGACACTGAAATTATTTACAGATCGGCGATCGCTCTTAAATTAGCAAGGCAGGAAAACGCAGTAAACATTGCCCACAAAATAGCCTGCTGCTTGAGCCAGAAGATAGAGACAAATTTAGACGGAACTAAGTTTTACCTACTAGATAAAATATGGCGAAGCTCAACAATTCAGACCGTTTCACCAGGCTGGATCGACTTCCATTTCAGTCAGCAAAGCATAGGAGAATGGTTACAAGCTCTTGTGAGTCAACCGGTGTGCCTCAACAACTCCAGCCAGCTTACAATAGATAGGACAAATGTGAGTGCTGATATCCGTAATTCTGCCAGTACTTTTCACATTTTATATACCTATGCTCGATGTTCTACCTTGCTGCGCTCCGCCGACACAGACGCAATCATTCGTCTGGCTCCCTTTAATTTGGAGCTAGCAGCAGATCCCCGAATGATTATTGCTCCTCAGCCGTTGCCCTGGCTAATCGACAATGACAGGTTGAAGTGCCAACACTCTGCCGAACAGGCTCTGATCGTTCAGATCATTGATATTTTGGATGAACTATTTAGACTGGGCGATCGTGCCCCAATCTGGAAACTGGCCCAAGCCTTAAGCCACAAATTCCATGAGTTTTATGCTGCCTGCCGAATTTGGGGCACCGTAAAGTCAACGGATCTCCAACTCGCGCAAGTTCGTTTAGGGTTGGTGCTGATTACCCAGAAACTGTTGTGGCTACTCCTGCAATGGATAGGGATTTCAACTCCTGTAGAACTGTAAGACACAGAACTGTAACGGTGGTTATCCAACCCTGTTTTTAAGGTAGAGTAACGGAAATCCTAGTTATTTTTAGCTATTTTTGTGAAATGACTGGATGTACTGGGGTCAGGGTACGGAGGGGGAGAGCTTGTATTTATTAATTCCAGCGGCTGGTTCAGGACGGCGTATGGGTAGCGATCGCAACAAACTCTTGCTGCCTTTACTCGGAAAACCTTTAATTGCCTGGACTCTACTGGCTGCCAAGCAGTCTCGCCAGATTGATTGGATTGGCATTGTGGGTCAGCCCATAGATTGGCAAGACTTTAAATCTGTAGTGTCGGACTTGAATCTAGTAGACTCCGTGCAGTTTATTCAAGGCGGCTCAACACGGCAAGAATCTGTGTACCAAGGTTTACAGAGTTTGCCAACCGCAGCCGAGCGCGTCCTGATTCACGATGGTGCACGCTGTTTGGCAACTCCAGAACTGCTCGATCGTTGTAGCGAAGCCCTCCGGGATTGCCCTGGGTTGATCGCAGGAATTCCCGTCAAAGACACGATTAAAGTGGTGAACTCTAGCAATTCTGTCATTGAAAGTACCCCCGATCGCAGCCAGCTTTGGGCAGCCCAGACCCCACAAGGCTTTGAGGTAGCCAAGCTCTTGGAATGCCACCAAGAGGGGATTCGCCAAGGTTGGCAAGTCACCGACGATGCCGCTCTGTTTGAACAGTGCTGCCTACCTGTCAAGGTTGTGCAGGGAGAAGAAACAAATTTAAAGGTAACAACCCCAGTGGATTTAGCGATCGCTGAGTTTATCCTGCGGCAGCGGTTTGGCGCAATCTAACTCCTGTCTAATTGAGCTAATTGAGGCTATCTGGATCAATGCCCTGAGATCTCAAATATTCTGTTAGTCGCTCTGCGCGTTGGCATTCTTGTTCCGCACGTTGGCATTCTTGTTCCGCACGTTGGCGCTCTTGTTCCGCACGTTGGTGCTCTTGCTCTGCGCGTTGGCGTTCTTGTTCGACTCGCTCCATCCCCCACAGTAGCAGATTGCCTACTTTATCCCACCAGCGGAGCCAGTAGCCCGATCGCCCTTCTTTCTCGCCCTGCCATACTCCTAGAAAGTAACCCATTTCGGCAAGCCAGAAGCGCCCGTTAGCATCAGACATTAGCGGTTCATAACGATCTGTCTGTAAACTAAACACCTCTAAATGCCCTAACACAGGTTCAAAGATAACGTAGATCGGTACTTTAAGGATCTGTTCGTAATAAAACCACTTACCCAGTGGCGGGATGCGTTTGACCGAATATTCTCCACCGTCTGTTTCAGACAAAAACTCCATGACAACTTGAGGGATGTCTCCCTCTAAGTGAGGCGTGTAGCTGCGGCGATCTGAGGAATCTGACGAAGGCAGCACAGCAGCAACATAAACCCAATCTGGCGCTTTAATCACCACATTGCCATTTACAGTAGCGCATAGCCCAAAGTTGGAAGCAATTAGCATTTCTGGCTTAATATAGCTTGCCATTTCCAGCGCTTCTCGTAATGCTCCTGCCAAAAGGGGTTGACCTACATTTTCCACAGGTTCTTCCTCTAACCGGAAGCTATCGGGCAATTTCTCCCAAGTGACGGTGAGACTGGGGCGATCGCTAGCAGATCTGGAGGTAACAACCATGAATCTGACTTCTGAGATAGCGTGAGGTGACGAATAATCAGATTTTAGCTTGCCCTACAAAAACCCCCAAACGAAACCGCATGGGGGTTGGAGTTCCTGAAAATCGTCACTGGCTTAAATAATGACAATCTGTGACCAGGTTCACAAGAGGGGTCTGACCCATCACTCCCTCTTGTCCAAGGGTGCAATACCGGCGCGATCGAGAATTTGGGGAATCAGGTCTTCGCGGCGGACTGCCATCATATGGATGCCCTGACAGAGTTGACGCGCCATATGGACTTGCTCAGCGGCGATCGCTACTCCTTCTTGCAGAGGATCAGTAGCGCATTCTAGTCGATCGATCAGGTGTTGAGGAATTTGAACACCAGGGACATTGCGATTAATGAACTGAGCATTTTTTGCAGATTTGAGAAGAAAAATGACCAGCCAAAATCGGTTTATTACAACTCACTGCAATTTGATTCATAAATTTTTCTAGGCGATCGAAATCAGAGATGAGTTGGCTCTGAAAAACTGCGCGCCTGCTGACAACTTGTGGTCAAAGCGGCTTTGTAGACCTGACCAGCTTTGACACTGAGGATCAATAGCAGCCCCAGCAAATAGACTTGTTGCGCCATCGGTAAGAGGTTTGTCATTAGAGTCTACGCCCTGATTGAGCCGAGCGATCAGCTTGAGCAAGCGAACAGACTCTAGCTCAAAGACGCCTCTGGCATCGCTGTGATCGCCTGCTTTAATGGGGTCGCCTGTTAGGGCCAAGACATTGTGAATGCCCAGTGCCTGTGCGCCCATCAGGTCGGCTTGCAGGGCAATGCGATTGCGATCGCGACAAGCTAGCTGGTAGATCGGCTCTATGCCATGTTGCAGGAGAATCGTTGAGGCGGCTAAGGAAGACATTCTCAGCACAGCACGGCTACCGTCAGTGACATTGACTGCATGAACTCGCCCTTGGAGCAACATTGCCATTTTGATCATGTGCGCTGGATTACCCCCTTTAGGTGGCATCACTTCAGCCGTAATCAAAAAATCTCCTGCTTGAGCCGCTGTACGAAACCGGTGACTAGGCAAGGAAAGGGGAGGAAATGGCAACAAGGATTGACTCATGAGCAACTTGACAAATCAATGAGGGATACAGTGATCTGAGTCAGAAGCAGAAGGAAAGTGCTTGAGGACTCAGAGTAGCGATCGCACATTTGCTATTCTTAGTCAGTATGACTCAAGTTCAGTACCTATACCTCTGTTTGCGAACAGCTATTAACCTCTATTTTGCGTTGCATTTCCAGAAAAGCAGTTTTTCATACCGACAGAAGGAAATACCCATCTCAGATCGTGTTCAAATTTAGAAGGAGAATACAGGATTTCTACGGCAGCAAAATCACACCCAGACCGATAGCACAGGCATCGCTAAAGCCACTTTAGAAAATAAAGCGACACATCTTAAAGCATGAATGCAGATAAAGTGATTTTTAACACTAGTAGACTGAAGTGTAAGTTCACATCCCAATCTGCCCTCACCCTAAATCCCTATCCCAAAAAGGGATAGGGACTGTGAGTCCGGCTCCCCTTCTCCCAAAAAGGGAGAAGGGGCTGGGGGATGAGGG
>JAAUOQ010000270.1 GCA_012034795.1 Leptolyngbyaceae cyanobacterium CRU_2_3 | reverse complement strand
GGGAGAAATTTCTACCCAGAGCGAAGAGTCTCCGGGCAATGGCAAAAGCCAAGTGCCTGGGTGCCCAGATAGGCAGCATGTTGACGCTGCAAGCTGTCCAAATACACGTAGCTGCGAAGATCAATGCCCAAAGCAAAAAGGGGTAAATAAATATTGGTCATTTAGTCTTTCATTATCCCTGAGTTCGTTAACAAGCGTTAAGAGGTTTTTGACGAATGCCCCGCTTACATAAACTCGCTTACATGACTCGCTTACATCGTGATCCCCAATTCTGGTAGACTTCTACACGAGGCGTAGGTCTGCAAAACGACGCAAAATCAGTTGTTGGAGGGTATTTCGGTGGAAAGCACGCTTGGTTTAGAAATCATTGAGGTGGTTGAGCAGGCGGCGATTGCCTCCGCTCGTTTGATGGGGAAGGGCGACAAGAATGAAGCAGACCGGGTGGCGGTTGAAGCCATGCGGGAGCGGATGAATAAAATTCATATGCGCGGTCGGATTGTGATTGGAGAAGGGGAGCGAGATGATGCTCCGATGCTCTACATCGGTGAAGAAGTAGGAATTTGCACCCGCGAGGATGCCCAGGCTTTTTGCAATCCCGATGAGTTAATTGAAATTGATATTGCGGTTGACCCCTGCGAAGGTACTAACCTCTGCGCTTATGGTCAACCTGGTTCTATGGCAGTGCTTGCCATCTCTGAGAAAGGCGGTTTGTTTGCTGCGCCTGATTTTTATATGAACAAGCTGGCAGCGCCTCCAGCCGCCAAAGGCAAGGTAGATATCCGCAAGTCTGCCACTGAAAATCTGAAGATTCTGGGTGAGTGCCTCGATCGGGCGATTGCAGAATTGGTTGTTGTGGTGATGAAGCGCGATCGCCATAATGACCTGATTAAAGAAATTCGCGAAGCCGGAGCCAGAGTCCGGCTGATCTCGGATGGAGATGTGTCGGCAGCCATCTCTTGTGGTTTTGAAGGCACCAATATTCATGCGCTGATGGGGATTGGGGCTGCGCCCGAAGGTGTGATCTCGGCGGCAGCGATGCGTTGTTTGGGCGGCACTTCCAGGGTCAACTGATTTATGATCCGGCGATCGTCAAAACTGGACTCATCGGCGAAAGCAGAGAAGCCAATATTGAGCGCTTGTCTTCTATGGGCATTACTGACCCTGATCGGGTCTATGAAGCAGAAGAGCTAGCTTCAGGTCAGACGGTGCTGTTTGCAGGTTGTGGGATTACCTCCGGCACCTTAATGGAAGGTGTGCGGTTCTTTAAGGGTGGCTCTCGGACTCAAAGTTTGGTCATTTCCAACCAGTCTAAGACGGCTCGCTTTGTCGATACTATCCACATGGCGGCTCAACCCAAGTCTGTACATCTGCGGTAAATCCACCTTAAATTCTTAATTGGGTTTTGCCCCCCTGTAAGGGTAAATGCAATTCTTCAATCCTTGATTTAGCATGTAGAGACGTTGCGTACAGCGTCTCTATGCTGTTTTTGCTTAACGCCCAATTTACGAACCCCCGATATGCGAATACCAAAGTCATAAAAATTTACGCGATCGCTACTGCTTCAGCAATTCCGAGTTTCTCTACAGATTACGTTCAATTGATAGACTTTCTCTAAGTTGAAAAATTTGAGTGGCTGAATTTCATGCAAATGCTTCACCCAAATACTTCGCTGGATTGATTAAGTTAATTAAATACTGATTGTGCAGACCTGGATGAAATCCTAGATTCAGCATGTAGGGCAATACCCTCATGTGGGTAATGCATAACTATAACAATCGTTTGGGAGGACGAATGAATATTGTAGTCGTGGGTCTGAGCCACAAAACAGCCCCGGTGGATGTGCGCGAAAAGCTCAGCATTCCCACCCCGCAGATGGAAGCGGCGATCGCTCATCTTTGTAGCTATCCGCACATTGAAGAAGCAGCGATTCTGAGCACCTGCAACCGCCTAGAAGTCTATGTAGTGACCAGCGAAACTGAGCAGGGTGTGCGGGAAGTGACGCAATTCTTAGCAGAGTATGGCAAGTTGTCCATGCCTCAACTTCGCCCTTACCTGTTTATCTTGCTGCACCAAGATGCTGTCATGCATTTGCTACGAGTGTCTGCTGGTCTAGACAGTCTGGTGTTGGGCGGAAGGGCAAAATTTTATCTCAGGTCAAACATACGCATAAAGTAGGGCAGCAATATAACGGTGTAGGCCGCATTCTCAATCAACTGTTTAAACAGGCTCTGACCGCTGGTAAACGAGTTCGGACTGAAACTAGTATTGGCACGGGAGCGGTTTCTATCAGCTCGGCAGCGGTGGAGCTAGCTTGCCTCAAGGTGCAGAATCTTGCCACTTGCCGGGTTGCTGTTTTGGGCGCTGGAAAAATGTCGCGTCTGGTGGTACAGCATCTTTTGTCTAAAGGGGCTAATCAAATCTGCATTGTCAACCGATCGCTGAAGGGGGCCCAAGAGCTAGCCCAGCAGTTTAAAGATGCTGACCTGAAACTGCACACCTTAACCGATATGATGCAGGTGATCTCAACCTCGGATTATCATTTTTACTGCTACGGCTGCAACTGAACCCCTGCTCGATCGCGCCAAGCTAGAAATGGCGATGGAATCTCACTGTTCACTGATGCTGTTTGATATTGCCGTGCCGCGCAACGTGGATGCTGACGTTAACGATCTGCCGAATGTCTATGCTTTCAACGTGGATGACTTAAAGGCAGTGGTGGCACAAAACCAGGAGAGCCGACGCCAGATGGCCATGGAAGCTGAGGGTATTCTAGATGAGGAAGTGGAAGCCTTTGACCTGTGGTGGCGATCGCTGGAAACAGTATCCACCATTAGCAGCCTTCGCAACAAAATTGAAGCCATCCGCGCTCAGGAATTAGAAAAAGCTTTATCTCGCCTTGGCTCAGAGTTTGGCGAAAAGCACCAGGAGGTGATTGAAGCCCTCACCCGTGGCATTGTTAACAAAATTCTGCATGATCCTATGGTGCAGCTTCGGGCCCAACAGGATATTGAAGCTCGTCGCCATGCCATGCAAACGCTACAAACGCTGTTTAATTTGGAACCTGCTTCTAATAGCCCATTGAGTTAACGATGCCAGCGAGAGAGCAGGACAAAGCTATTCCAGGACAAAGCTATTCCAGCAAGAACAAATGCAGCAGGAAACTCTGAGGAGCGATCTTGAGAGATCCGGGCTGTATGCGTAGCTTCATCCGCAGAAAGCGCTTACCCAACTGGCAATCTTGCTTTCTAGGAGATCTTGGCGAAATCCAAGATCTCCTATGTTACTAGGTTGACTAGGTAACAAATACATCCTAGTAGCCAGAAATTAGCCAGCAGGCTGCGCTGGTAGCACACCTGGTTTAATGCCAATCGTGAGACTTTGTCCATTTCGCCGCACCTCAACTGGCAATTCCTCGCCGATCTTGCTGGCTTCGACGGTGCGCTGTACAGCTTCGGCATCGGCGACTGTTTCACTGCCAATCTTTTGAATTACGTCTCCTGCGCGGATTCCGGCTTTTGCGGCTGGCGAATTTTCCACAACCTTCAATACTAAAATGCCTTGGTCTTCTTGAACACTGACTGGACTATTGGGGTCATCGTTGAGCCTGTTCTTGAGATCTGGGGTAATGGTTGCCATTTGCACACCCAAGTAGGGATGCTCTACTTTGCCTGTAGAAATGAGTTGGTCGCCAATCTTGCGGGCGGTGTTGATCGGCACCGCAAACCCTAAGCCCTGAGCACCGTCAATGATGGCAGTATTGATCCCAATCACTTCTCCTCGCTCGTTTAGTAAAGGACCACCGGAGTTGCCCGGATTGATGGCAGCATCAGTCTGAATGAAGCCCACTCGACGATCGGGTACGCCAATGGCTGAGCTAGAGCGACCTGTAGCACTAACAATGCCAGCGGTTACAGTATTATCTAATCCGAGGGGGTTGCCGATGGCGATCGCCCATTCTCCTGGCTTTAGTTGATCGGAATTTCCCTCAGTGACTATGGGTAAGTCGGTCGCGTCAATTTTAACGACTGCTACATCGGTTGCTGTGTCTTCGCCCATCACCTTGCCGCTAAACGATCGGCCATCGGTGAGGGTGACAGAGACTTCGTCTGCTCCATCAACGACGTGGGCATTGGTGAGGATAATCCCTTTAGAGTCTATGATGAAACCTGATCCGGTGCCTTCCTCAATGCGAGAAGTCGGCGGCCGAGAGTTTCCCCCAAAGAATCGACTAAAGGCAGGATCGTTTGAGAAAAAGTTGGGTGATCGGCTCGAATGGTACGTTTGGCGTTGATCCGAACTACGGCAGGGCCGACCTTTTGTACCGCGTCTGCAATAAAATTTGGATTGGCAGCGCTCAAGAGTCGGCTGGAGCCACTCGCAGGATTAGTGTTAGGGTTGGCGGGGCTGGTACTTTGTACCAATCTTGTGGTTTGAGCCGATGCTACACTGTCGGCTGTTAAACGGTTTCCGATCATGACTCCCCCCGCACCTAGGAGAACAAGCGACAGGTAAACCGCTGACTGTTGCACAGAAAAATTACGAGCTTTAGAATAACGTTCAGGGTGAGTCATGGGTAGCTAGTTTTGATGCAACTAAGTAAAAGTTGATTGAGTTCACTATTTTTAGAATAGAGTCTTGGTATGTCGTTAGGGTGACATGCTTTCTACA
Organism: Leptolyngbyaceae cyanobacterium CRU_2_3; assembly: GCA_012034795.1. Taxonomy (GTDB): domain Bacteria; phylum Cyanobacteriota; class Cyanobacteriia; order Elainellales; family Elainellaceae; genus Drouetiella. The sequence goes on along the minus strand of JAAUOQ010000270.1, from coordinate 1,450 downwards.
GAGTTATGAAACTTTTGTCAACCTTCCTACCCATGCTAACGCTCCAGCTTCTGAGACATTGTCATCCAAATGTCATCTCGCAATAACAAGTTTGACAAACCAGGTTGATACTTTAGATTCACAGGTGAATGAATGCTGCGGAGGAGTGGTTGCTAGCTACTCCTCCTTTTCATATCTCTTCTTCATATCTATAGTCCTGAGAATGCCTACCCTACCGTTACTCTAGGGATATAGGAATTTTCAATTGAATAGAGTACAAAGATACCCAAAGCTTAGGTTGCCACCCCTTGTGTCAGCCTAGTCATATAGCAATCCTCAATCAGTCATAAGAAAACGGGACTCAGCCCCTAAGAAGGGGGTGTGGCTTCCTCCACCTCTTCTCATCAATCATTTGAGATTGCTATACGGCAATCCTAGATCAGTCATCAGGAAACCCAAGAAGGGGGCATTACCTCTTCCTCCTTCTCGCCCATCATTTGAGATTGCCCTTGAGATCAAAAATGAGTTTAATTGGGAAAAGTTTATGCCTAATATTAGGCTTTTTATTTGATTGATGTAGGTAAACTTATTTACTGATTTTACTCATGTTTTTGCAAATTATTTTTATATTTTAGGTTCTGCTTGAGTGATTGAAAATTGCATAAAGTGAAGTATTCGCGACCGCTTTTATCTAGAACATTTCTATCGGTTCAATTAGGAGATTGAACTGGCTCTGTCGGATAGAAAAAGACTGGGAATGTCAACTAAAAACCCTGATTTGTTTGATTTTTTGTTTACAGTGACCCTTTGAGTAACAGGGCGAATTTGGATTAACGCAATAGAACCTCTCCACGCTAAGCTGAGATTGCATAACCTGGTATCCCCAGAAGTAAGAGGGAACGGCAGGGAGGAAGACTACGCTCATGGGATCTCCATCACGCTATTGGCGGCTCGTTAAACTGGATATAACTGGGCAGCGCCAGGTGGAGGAAGTTGCAGATGCTAAGCACTTCTTTCAACAACAGTTTGTCCAATTTGCAGGACAATTCGATGTTCCGGATGCATTCATTCAACGCCAGTGTGTGAATCTGATACGGCGCGTTGGCAATATTGAGGGCGATCGCCCTGCTCATCTAGCAGAGGTCTGTATGCGCTGCTTTATTTCCAATCAAATTGATGGGATCTGTCAGCGGTTGGCTATGCAGTTTGGTAGTCGGCATGGCTTCACCCATCATGATTTATTGCCCTATGTTCTGGATGATGTCGTCTCTGTTACCCGCCGTTCATCTAGTTCTTATCGCTCGCTCGCCACGAAAATTCTTGACAGCTATGATCCAGACAAAGCTGGACTCAGTACTTGGGTTCATCGTTTGGTCAGAGGGCAAGATGAGTTAGAGCAGTTTCTTCTAGAACAGGGGGTTTATCTCATTAGCGACTGGGCAATTTTGAATGATACTCAGCCCAAAGCCAA
>JAAUOQ010000269.1 GCA_012034795.1 Leptolyngbyaceae cyanobacterium CRU_2_3 | reverse complement strand
GAGAAAGAAACTGATACTTGACTGAGACGTGCCTCAAGACTCCCTTAAGATTTATATTGATAAAGCTCTAAAGCTTCGATTCAAATCCTTGTGTGCTTTACAAGATAGGGATATGAGTCAAGTCGCTGTGGAGTTGATTGAAGAGTGGATAAGACAACAGGAGGCTTCACAGTCTAAAGGAAACTGATGCATGAGAATCCGCTTCAGCTACCTTCTTCTATGTCTCCTTAACTTCCTGCCAACTCTTTGCCGTCGGTGTATCATGCCGCTGCGCCAGTGCCGTTTCAAACGATTTCCTGGCTTCGAGGTTTAGGCTAAGTCCATTTAACCCCGGTATTTGGCTTTCGAGTTGCATACACATTCTGTGCGCTTCCACTCCTGCTAGCTGCATCACCCTGGAAATAGCTCAATTAATATCTTGAGGATCTGTTCAACCTCCTCTGGAACTCGGTAGCTGTTGATCCCTTGAGTTAACGATTTTGCCTGCCGATCGAGCAAGCCAAACCACCAAAACTCTCCGATCGTCACGGCTCCAACTAGCAACGGTTGAGCCTCTAGCGTTGGAGTCCGATCCCATTGGTCTAGCGCAATGAGTTGGGCAAATAGCTGGGTGAAGCCATAGCTAAAATCATCGTTTTTGGCTTCAATCACCACCAATCGATGCAAATTATCGACCGACAGCAAATAATCTAAAGCCCCCTGGAGCTGAGGAGACACGTATATCGTATATTCCTCTCGTAGCAGGGCAGGTGTCTCTTCCAGCAGACAGCGAATGATGGGAGCCACCAACATATCGCGCTTGATTTGCTCATTGCTAGAGAGCAGCTTGGGGATGATCCGACGCAGGCTAGAGACGATCGCTGCTGCTTGAGGGACAGGTGGGGCAGATTGCCCTAGTTCAAGCTGCTGTTTTCTGTAGCGGTATCCAAAGTATTCTGCCAGGTCGATCGCATCGATCTTTTGCTTGAAGTAATCGCTAAATGTATAAGACTTGTCGCGATCGATCGGCATAGTTCCTACCTCTGTTGCAATAATCCTTTGTTTCCGAAATTACCTAGGACTGAGCATTACAGACATCCTCTTCTGGGTCATTCCATTCCTGAAAGCCGCTCTCCAATAGCTGCATCATTCCAGCCGTTTGTAATCTCTCTTCGATTTCTCCAAATAGCTCCGTTAAGTCTGGCATGGGAAGTTGTAGAACGATCGACTCCTTTTTCCTTTTCCCTTTGCAATTTCTGTTTCGGTTTCCAGATCATCTTGGTTGTTCAGAGATTCGAGTCTATTTTGGCACGATCGCCTCTCAACTCCCACAGATCAGCGATCGCCCAAACCTCTTATACCGTGAAGCATAGAGGCATGGTGTGATCTTGCGTCATAATGTGACCCATCGTTCTGATTGTGGTTTTATGAATGCTGCCGAAATTAGTTCAAGATGCCGCTGAATGGGCTGAAGAATTTGCAGATTGGGAAGCAGCCAGTGATGAAGACTGGCTGCATATGGAAGCAGCGCTGGCAGATCAGGGGAATAAGAGTCTAACTCTCCAGATGACTCCTTCCTGATCGATCGCCCTTCTCGCCCCTGGTCATAGTAGGATCTATAACCGTTGGGAGATTTAGTCAATACCTGGAATCCATGACCGTAACTGATGATAAGACGATCGTTCGAGAATACTTCAATGCCACGGGGTTCGATCGCTGGCGACGAATCTATGGCGATGGCGAAGTCAATAAGGTACAGCTTGATATTCGGGTGGGGCATCAGCAAACGGTAGATACGGTGCTCCAGTGGCTAGAAGCAGATGGCAACCTGGCGGAGTTAACCCTCTGCGATGCGGGGTGTGGCGTCGGTAGCCTCAGCATTCCGCTGGCGCAATTGGGTGCCAAGGTGTTTGCTAGCGACATTTCCGAAAAAATGGTGGAAGAGGCAAAAGTGCGCGCTCAGGCTACCTTGAACCAGGCAGACAATCCGACGTTTGCAGTACAAGACCTGGAAACGCTAAGCGGCAAATATCACACCGTCATTTGTCTCGATGTGCTGATCCACTACCCTGACGACAAAGCCGCAGAAATGATTCGCCACCTTTCTTTACTGGCAAACTCGCGGCTCATCCTCAGTTTTGCCCCCAAAACGATCGCCTATACGCTGCTGAAGAAAATTGGTGATTTTTCCCAGGGCCCAGCAAAGCCACACGGGCTTATCTGCATCCAGAAGCCAAAATCGTCAAGATTCTAGAGGCAAATGGCTGGCGGATTCAGCGCAATGCCATGACCAAAACCCGCTTCTATTTTTCTCGATTGCTGGAAGCAACGCGATAAACCTAATGCAATAGATACATATGTAAAAGTTTCAAGCTAGAGCAGGACTAAAGCATAAAGCGGTTGGCGCAAGCCACGGGCTAAAGCTAGGATGGCATCACCACTACAGCCAATGGTGTTGACAGGACAGCCACGACGATATGAAGCTGATTTCCAAAATTACAGCAGGAGTTTTACTTGGATTTGGACTTGTGATTACGCTGCTAGCCGTGGTGGATTTAGCCCAAGAAGATCCTGAATCCGATGACCGAAGTGGAGCGATCGCTGCTTTCTTGATCTTTGGCGCACCACCAGCAGTATTGGGCAGTTGGATGTTTTGGAATGGCCACCGCAAATATCATCGTGAGTTGAGCGATCGCCTTCGCCAAACTTTCTTTGCAGTGCTGAAACAAAGCAATGGGCACATCACACCGATTCAGTTTTCGATGGAGTCGGGGCTAGATGGCACCACCGCTAAAGCTTATTTAGATGCTCGCGCTAAAGAATTTAACGCCAACTTCAATGTCACGCCAGATGGCAACATCGTCTACTATTTTGAGTTGGGTGGGTCTGACCCCAGGCAATACCTCTCTTAGCGGGACTGATTTTTAGCTGGACTGATTCTTAGCTGGACTGAACTTGATCATGCTAATTCGTGTATTGCTATTCATCGCTGCCATCCTGGGCGGCACCTCGGTAGCAGCGGGAGCCTTCGCTTCTCATGCGCTCAAGGAAAAGCTACCGGAGCGATCGCTAGAAATTTTTGAGACGGCGGCTCGCTATCAGATGTATCATGCTTTGGCGTTGCTGCTGGTGGTGTTGCTGCTGAGCCGGGCAGAAGCGGCGGCATCGTTGCTCACCGCCACAGGCATTGCTTTTATTGTGGGAGTAATCTTGTTTTCAGGCAGTCTCTATGCTCTCAGTTTATCGGGGATCAAGATCTTGGGAGCCGTTACGCCGTTGGGCGGACTGGCGTTCTTGGTGGGGTGGGGATGTTTGGCGATCGCTGCCTGGGGATTTAAATAAAATATTCTTTTACAGTCTCACTTTTACAGTCCCATTTTTGCAGTCCCACTTTTACAATCCCAATAAAGAAACGATCGCGGGCAGGAGTTTGCCGCAAGCTTCTACCAGTTTGGCAGTATCGGGGAGAGCGGCGATCGTGCCTCTAATCACTTTTACTGCTGTGCCTGAGAGCTTTTTCAGGGTGCCATCTTGGGGGTTTTGTCCGGCTTGGGCCAGGGTGCCAACTTGCTCTAACGCTTCGGTTTTGTCGGTATCGGTGAGCGTGGGTTCTGAGGCGATCGCTGCTTGCAATTGCTTCAGCAGTTCGTCCAGTTGGGCAGCAGAGCCACTGCTAATTTCACCGTTAACTTCATAGGACGAACCATTAGCATGATTTGCGATGGTCTTGCCAGGGTTGTGAACTGTTACCGTGAGTTTAAGACCCATTTGACTCAGCCAGTTCGCTAAGGCGTGAATAGCATGATCTCCGGGCTGAGCTAGTAAATCATCCAGTTTTTGCTGATGGGCGATCGCTTGTTGAGGTAAGTCGGTTGAACCCAAAGCTTCAGCAACATTGCTGAGCGCCAGATGCAGAAGTTCTGGTTCGGGAGTGGGTTCTTCTAAGTGGAGTCTCTAAATAAGCAGCCGCATAGCTGGGATCGCTGAGGCGTGAGATTAAGTAGCGCTGATAGCTTTCATGGGTTGCTGTCTCAAGATTTTCATAGTTCGCCCAATAGTCCTTTGCTCGAACAATATCCTGTGCCTGTGAGCTTTTATCACCACCGCAGAGTAACAGGACAATGGTTGACCCCACTTGCCCAAAATAGATGCGGTATCCTGCGCCGTGGTCAATGCGTAGCTCATACACCCCTGCACCCACCGACCGATAATCGCCTAAATTACCCAGGCGGACTCTATCTAACCTTTTATTGATGATAGTTTGAGTTTTGATGTCTCGCAGTGAGTCCAGCCATTCGGTAAACGGGATTTCGCCATCAGCACTACGGTACAGGCGAAGGTTTCTGGGGTGTACATCCATAGTTCATATCTTAGGAGATGGGTTACACCTGTAGGCGATCGCTCCTGTTTGTCACATCATTTTGGGTTTTGGAGATTACAGTCCCAATGCTTACAGTCCTAGCAGAGAAACGATCGCTGGCAAGAGTTTTCCGCAAGCTTCTACCAGTTTGGCAGTATCGGGGAGAGCGGCGATCGTGCCTCTGGCTCTGGCTCAATTGAGGTTGTTGGCATATTACCAAAAAACGTCAGTAAGGATGGTTGGTTTTTGCTTGGTGGATTTAAAGTTGGCACTTTTGACCCTTGCTCCTGTAAAGTTGGCTGCGGTGAGATCTGCTCCACAGAAGCTTGTACCGCCCAATGCGCCAAGGACCATGCCAAAGGCACGAACCAGGGCAAATTTTTCATCGCCCTTGTTAGCCCGCCATGCTACATAGAGGCTGAGTAAGAGGTTGAGTAACAAGACTGCGAATGTGACTGCATCTACGATATCTGTATCCGCGAATAAGAATAGGACTAGGACTCCACCTGCAACTCCACCTGCGACTGCACCTCTGTTCCCGCCTGCGACTGTGCAGGCACCTGCGACTGCGACTGCACCCACGCTTGCGAATGCAACTATGAGTACGAATAGGGTTGAGGCTTCGCTTCCGTTTCCGCCTAAGAGTGTGCCTAAGATTAAGAGTGCGACTAGGAATGTGATGGAGAGCGCCATCACACACGCAATTGTCCCAGCAGCTCTAATGGTTAAGCCTTGACGCGCAATAACAAAAAATGTAATTGCAATTAACAAGATAAGAATGATGCCAAAAAGATAGTTCTCACTATACACATGTCCAGAACTATCTTTTATGAATGAGTCGCTCCAGAAAAACCCGACGAATAGAGCATTGAGAAATACTGCAACAAAGCTCAAAATCGCTGAGAGCAGAAAAGACAAAATCATCTGCGTCAACAACCATCGCTTCCGCACTCCCGCTTTTGCCCCTGTAAAGTTGGCTCCCCTTAAAACAGCATTGGTAAAATTGGCTCCTCGAATATCGGCATTGGTAAAATTGGCTCCACTTAGGTCTTGTCCTTTGAAGTTGCGACCGCGCAGGTTTTGATTGGAGAAGTCGGGGCCATAAGATAAGTGAGGTAGATTTTTATTACAGGTGTAGCATGGAAAGTTTGCCGATGGCTAGAGTTTGGGGTTGAGGGGCGATCGAGGGTAGGGGCGTGGCATTCGGGCAATTCCTGGTTGCTGAATTCAAAGGATATCTGCCGAATGCCGCGCCCGTACAGCGTAGGGAATGCCGAATGCCGTGCCATCCAGGGTGTGTTTGTCAAAGTTATTAAGAGCAAGCCACCGTAGGGGCGCAGCATTCGGCAGATCCTCTCAGGATTAAACCAGAAACAAAACGACCGAATGCTACGCCCTAAACCTTCAGCCGCCGAGTGCAAAGATTCAGCGATCGCCCCCAAAGATTCAACAACCTATTTCAGAATCTCATCAGCCAGCTTCAAAACTCATCAGCCAGTTCCTAAGCCTCATCAGCCGCCTTCAAAGACTCGCCAGCCAGTGTCTAAGCCTCATCAGCCAGCTTCAGAACCTCATCTCTCCTTCCCGATCGGGTCAAACACCACCAGAAACACACCATCGGGAAAATCCGTCGCAACGTCATCACATATCCATCCGCATCCGATCGATGCTTAAACCTCGCCATCACCACTCGCTGCATTTTGGGCAGCAGCCGAATTACCGCCCAATGATTTAGCGATCGCGGTAAAGCCATAATAATAAAATGCCTCCAAGACAATGGAGCCTGAGCCA
>JAAUOQ010000268.1 GCA_012034795.1 Leptolyngbyaceae cyanobacterium CRU_2_3 | reverse complement strand
GGAGTAAATACAAAGTTTATAGATAGATCTCTAAAGGATTGAAGGGATTGTAAAAGTAGACTAATTCCCTGACGATTTTGCTCATTTGGAAACAGAAAAACAATTACTTCGTCGGCTGCTTGTAATAGTGATAAAGCTCCCCATTGATTAATTCCAGTTCGTGAATCAATTAATAGAATATCTGGTTTTAACTGTTCTTGAATTTCACGGCTAAAAATAGACCAAAGGTGTTCTCCACTATCAGTAACGGTAGTTGCTCGTAGATCATCAACTTTAGAAATATAGTCGAGGTCGAGAGTTCCTGCTGGAACAACAAATAGCCTCCCTGTAGCGTTAGGTACTCTAACCTCGCCAAATATTTGAGCTACTGAGATATTAGGTTCCACTCCTTTTGGCAAATAGGAACGTTCATAAAAATAGTCAACAATTCCATATTTTGGTTGTGGATTCAAGTTGAACGCTGTACTTAAACCAGGTGCTTCTAGATCCAAATCAACAGCGACAATCTTACGACCACGCAGCGCCAGAATCCACGCAACATGCGTTAACGCTGTAGTTCGACCTACTCCTCCTTTGAAAGAATAAAATGTCACAGTTCGAGGAATATTTGGTTCACGCTGAACAGGCTGCGATTGATTTTGAGGGTTAGCTGCTTGGAAAGCTAAATCTTGCCAAGTGTATACTGAGCCTCCATTGACGGCTTGTGGTTGTGAAAGATTCAAAGATTCAGATTCTTGCGGCGTATAGAGAGACAAAAAGCCGGGAGACACAGGAACTTGCAAGCGATGTAGAATGTTTAATACACCTTTCTGGCGCTCAGGCATGGACAAGGCTGAAAAGCTATCGCTCACAATCGTCAGATTCAGTAAACCTGATGTGGAAATATTCATGTCAACCCAGCCTTGGGATTTTTGCACGTATTGGGTTATAAGTTGATGTTTGAGTGCTCCTTGCCAAGTTTCCTGCACCTCTCCTCCTTAAAGTTGCGTGGCTTGTTTCTGTAACCACCCTCTGAGACGCTGATATGAGTCTAGCCAGCGTTTATAGCTTGCATCATCAGGCTCATTGCAAGAATAGCGCATATCTATGAAATGCTGGTTTGGATGTTCAATATCTTTGAGCCACTTCATCACTTCAGGAAACTGCTGAATCCTAGAATTCAATCGGTTATGCCGTCTGAGCGCTTCAACATAGCTGTGTCCGGGGTTAGTGATCGTGTGTCCGGGATCAAGAGAGTCTGTTTTCCATTCCTTAGACACGCCTTTTGGTAATGATGCAACAATCATTGCCTTGAGTAGACATTCGATCGTAATACCGCCGAAATGCATGGCAGCTATTTTTCTGCCAGAGTTGCATAATGCTTCGGTATCAGTATGGCGCTCTGAAAAAGCAGTTTGGTAATCCTCCATATTCAGTAAAAATTAGACGTTTGAGTTTTTTTGAGTTTTGCAGGGTTAGAGATAATTTTAATCTGTCATGGAGATTTTCATAGCGAACGTAGAACCTGAACTTGAGTGTAATTATGAATGCTCCTTTGCACGGGTTGTGTCCTCATCAATTGAAATCGACATGAGTTAGTAACGCTCGTTACATTGAATTAACTCTGAAATGGTAGTCTCTCATAGTAGAACTGTTTAGGGGTGAGGGGTTCGTCAATGGTATTGAAGAGTTTTTGGCGCGCTTTATTAGCAGCGCCTGTTTTGTTTTCTGCTGTTTTGTTTGCATCTGCTGCAATGGCGATGGTAGCCCAAAAGTCGAGTACTGAAGATTTCAGCAGTGGGGCAGTGCCTTTGGCTGAGATATCCAATACTTTTCCAAGAGAATTTCCAAGAGAATTTCCAAGAGAATCTCCAAGAGAATCAGAGGCTAGCAATTTTGGTGGATCTGTGTTGAACGGGGCGATCGCACTACCTGCTCCGTCACCTGCTCTACCATCTGCTGTCCAGCCCGTACCTGCAATCATGGCTCAATCTGCTGCCCCGCCTCCGGTATCTACCGAAGTATCTGATGGGTATGCGACGAACGCTATGGCTCAAGTTACCTCGGTATCTCAGCTTTCTGATGTTCAACCCACGGATTGGGCATTTCAAGCGCTACAGTCATTGGTGGAGCGGTATGGCTGTATTGTCGGCTATCCTGACGGTACCTATAAAGGCAATCGAGCATTGACACGCTATGAGTTTGCCGCTGGGGTGAATGCCTGTATAGATATCATCAGTGAATTAATTGCTTCTAGCATTGATGGTCTGGCGAGCAAAGAAGATTTAGCAACTCTGCAACGCCTCCAAGAGGAGTTTGCCGCAGAATTAGCCACTTTACGGGGTCGGGTAGATTCACTAGAAGCGCGGACTGCTTTTTTGGAAGCTCACCAGTTTTCTACAACTACCAAACTCAACGCTGAAACGATCTTCTCTCTCCAAGATATCTTGGGTAGTGATTTGGAAGGGATCAACGAAACTGTGTTTCAGGCGCGGGTTCGCCTCAACTTTGATACCAGCTTTTCTGGCACTGACCGATTGCGGGCACGGTTGCAATACCGCTCGACAGGGGCCTTTAACCGCACACCAGATTTGCTGCCAGACAGTTTTACCATTGGTCAAGTCTCGCCTATCGTTAACTTCCCAGCCACATCTTTGGATCGCGAAATTGCCCTTTATTATCAGTTCGGCAATGACGGCAACGCTGTCAGGCTGTCGCAGTTGAATTATGCTTTTGCGGTGGGCGATCGCACCAATGTAGTGGTGGGTCTGGTGGGTACAGCCGTCAGCGATATTGTGACAACGGTCAGTACGATCGATCGCGGTGGGTCTGGTGCCGTGGGTTTGCTAGCGTATAATCCCATTTATGACGCTGGAACTGCTGGGGCAGGTGTTGGGTTTACCCACGATTTTACAGATGATATTCAGGTTGGTTTAGGTTATTTAACGGCCGATTTTACCGTTAATAACCCTACGCCAGGGCAAGGTTTATTTAATGGTAATTATGTTGCCTTTGGTCAATTAACCTTCTCGCCTGGCCCGCTCACAGTGGGGTTGACCTATCTGAATGCCTACAATAACACCCTCACGACCGGAATACCAGCTACAGTCAGTAACCAGTATGGTGTTTCCCTAGATTATGCTCTGGGGACTGCGATCAACATTGGTGGCTGGTTCGATTATGAAGATGGCATTCTTTTGGAAACGGCTGATTATCGATCGATTACCTATGGTGGGTATGTCACCTTTAATGACTTGGGGGGTGTGGGTAATCAGCTTGTTCTAGTAGGGGCTGTTCCTCCTCGGATCTCGGATTACGAAATTGGTGATACGCGAATTGGAGCATTGATCGATGATGCGGCACTGCACATTGAAGCGTCGTACAAAATCAGCCTGAATGACAATATTACGGTAACTCCAGGTGTCGTTTATGTTGCCGATCCGGGTAACAGTAATGATAATGCTGACGCGATTATTGGTGTGATCAGAACGACGTTTAACTTCTAATTGAACTACTAGAGGCGATCGCGTCCCTATGGAGTTATTTGATTAATCTAGGTAGTCAAAATTCTGCCTGGATTAATCTACCAGATGACCTTTATACTGAGCATATAGCTCTCAATGCTTTCAGCGATCATCCTCAGCAAATATTTTTGCCTATGAGCGTCATTGTTTTCGGTAGCATCAACATGGATTTGGTGGCGCGGACGCCCCGAATTCCTGTTATAGGTGAAACGTTGACTGGACATTCCTTGGTAACCGCACCAGGCGGCAAGGGAGCCAACCAAGCGGTTGCAGTAGCTCGTTTGGGCGTTCCCGCCCAGATGATTGGCCTGAGTCGGTTGCTGATAATTTTGGGCAAGCGCTGTTGCAAGCTTTGAAAGAAAGTGGCGTGGGGTGCGATCGCGTCTTCATCGATGTCTCCACTTCCTCTGGTGTCGCAGTCATCACCGTGGATGATTCGGGTGAAAACAACATCATTTTAATTCCGGGTGCCAACGCCCAAGTGGATGAATCGGATGTGGAGCGGCTTCAGCAAGTGTTGCCCCTAGCCAAAATTCTCATGCTCCAGTTAGAAGTTCCTTTGCCGATGGTGATGGCAGCCGCCAAAGCCGCAAAAGCGGCCGGTGTTCTAGTGATGCTTGATCCAGCTCCAGCTCAATCGGACTTGCCAGCAGAGCTATATTCTCTGATCGATATCATCACCCCAAACCAGGTGGAAACTAGCCAACTTGTCGGATTTCCTGTCACAGATTTGGATAGTGCGGCTCAGGCAGCCGCGATTCTGCATCAACGCGGCATTGATACCGTGATCACTAAGCTTGGACAGCAAGGAGCATACTGCATCACTGCTGCCGAAACATTCAAAATTCCCATCTTTCCTGTCAGAGCCGTTGATACAGTCGCGGCAGGTGATGCGTTTAATGGTGGATTAGCTGCTGCCTTAGCAACAGGTCAGTCACTCAGGCAAGCAGCCACGCAAGCCGCCGCCGTAGCGGCTCTCTCTGTTACCCAATCAGGCGCACAGTCTTCCTTGCCCACGCGAGATCACCTGGTGGCTTTCCTGGAACGGCAATCTCTCTCTTTGGAAACCCAGCCAGCAAAACCCCAACCAGCAGAGTCCAAGCAGAACTCAAGTATCTTCTAGCTCAAACGCAGCAACGATGTGGCTAGCATTGATGCTGGCTCGCGTGCGCGAGGTTGGCGCAATGATAATGTCCTGCTGTAGGGCGTCGGTTCGCAACAGATTGGTGTCTAGCAAGGTAACGTCCAGCCAAATGCTGCCGTCAGCAGCTTGAGAAACGCCATCAACACATTGGATGCCAATTATTGTGTTGTTGACAGTGAGCAAGCCAAAATACCACGAGTCGCTCATCATTCGGATAATGAACCAGCTAGGCAGTAATTTTTGAGCGGCCTCAATGCGCAGCCGTAGCTCCTGATCTTCAGGTTCTAACTCTTCTACCGCCAGGATCGGCACCTCATCCGTCAAGGCTTTGTCTGTGAGCACTGCATCTATATCGCCCTGTATATCGCTCTGATTACTCACCATAGTGACCTGCCAAAGGAACCTGTTAAAACTTGAGTTAGACTTTACCACTCGCCAGCCCCCCTCACTGGGCGTCCGGCATTATGATAGAGATAATTAAGAAACATGAATAATCGCCGTGACTACTGAATTTTCTCCCGTATTGATGGGTTCACCTCATCCTCTGGAAATCCTCACCTGGACTTGGCAAGATCATCATATCGCCTACACGGTGCAAGGTAACGGCAGACCCATGATTTTGATTCATGGATTTGGGGCTTCGATCGGTCACTGGCGGCAGAATATTCCTGTCTTGGCGGCGGCTGGATATAAAGTATTTGCCTTAGATTTACTGGGGTTTGGTGCTTCCGAGAAGGCGATTTTGGATTATAGCGTCGAACTTTGGCAAGCTTTACTGAAGGATTTTTGGACAGCCCATGTTCAAGAACCTGCCGTATTTGTGGGCAATTCGATCGGTGGACTGCTCACCTTGATGATGCTGGCAGACTACCCTAAGATGGCAGCAGGTGGTGTTTTACTGAATCCAGCAGGCGGCTTAAACCATCGCCCAGAGGAGCTAAATCCTCCCTTGAGGCTGATCATGGGGATATTTACCAAGTTGGTGAGTTCAGATCGGGTGGGCGGTTTTTTGTTTAATCAAATTCGTCGTAAGCCGCGTTTGCGGAATACCCTACGGCAGGTTTACCAGGACGAAGCGGCAATCACCGACGAACTGATTGATATTCTGTATCAGCCTTCTTGTGATCCGGGAGCGCAAAAAGTTTTTGCCTCTATCCTGACGGCTCCACCCGGACCTAGGACGGAAGAACTATTGCCACGAATCACTCAACCTCTCCTAGTTCTGTGGGGAGAAGCCGATCCCTGGACGCCGATCACCGGTTCCAAAGCCTATCAAGCTCTGGTAGAGCAAGGCAAACCCGTCACATTTGTCCCTATTCCCAATACAGGGCATTGTCCTCATGACGAACGCCCCGCTGTGGTCAATGCTGAGATCTTGAAGTGGCTAGAACTTGAAGTGGGAATGAAGCGTGAAGGGTAATATATGGGACTACCAACTGTGATTCTGCCAGGATATCTAGCAGGGGCAACGCCCTATCAGGAGATGGAAAAAGGGCTACAAAGCCCTGGG
>JAAUOQ010000267.1 GCA_012034795.1 Leptolyngbyaceae cyanobacterium CRU_2_3 | reverse complement strand
GAATTCGGTGCAATTACTGCCCAAACTCCAAAACTCCGAACCTGGTGGGATCAGGTTAGCCAGCTTGCCAGTGTTAAAAAAGTCTGTGCGTAAGTTCTTAACCTGGCAGTAAAAGATTGCTGGGTATGTGGCGTACTTTTGTGAATTTGTCCTCAGCCTCCAACTCCTGCTCCCATTTGGGAGTAGGGGAATCTTGTATTGATTGGATTGCCTTGAAGAGATAATGGGAGGGTTGTGAGACTCTAGAGGAAGACTGCGTGAAGCTATTTTGGATGCTGACCTTGGCATTTATGGGGCTAGAAGCCCTGCTATTTTATGTGACTCATTCCTCGTCTCCACCTGGCTCTTTCCCCGCTTCTGTTACTCCACTAGTAATTTCTGCAACTCCTCCTGCGTCTTTGCCAATTCGCTACGAAACTCGGTCTTTGCCACAGGCAGAAGTCCATACGCTGCTCATTGCTGCTCAAAGCCAGTACCAAGTTATTCCGGCAGTTTCAGAACAGGTTGCTACACTCCAGGAATTTGCTGATCCTTATGGGGCGATCGCCGTGATTAATGGTGGCTTTTTCGATCCTGAAAATCAAAAATCTACCTCATACGTTACGGTACAAGGACAGTCTGTGGCTGATCCTCAGCAAAACGATCGCCTCACCAGCAACCCCAACCTTGCTCCCTATCTCGATAAAATTTTCAACCGTACTGAGTTTCGGCAGTACCGCTGCCAGCAAACTAGTGGGCAAACTAGTGGGCAAACTAGTGGGCAAACTATTCGCTATGATATTGCGTTACATAGAGATGCCCCTCCCATAGGTTGTGAGATCATCAGTGCCCTGGGAGCCGGCCCCCGTCTGCTACCTGATCTGAGTTCGCAATCAGAGGGCTTTCTTGCTCTCTCGAATGGGATAGTTGTTCGAGATGCGATCGATCAAGATAGGCTGAGTCCTCGTAGCGCAGTGGGCATCCGGCGGGATGGCAGCGTCATTTTGGTGATGGTGGCTCAGAAGCCTGATGCGATCGACGCTTCTGGTATGACCTTGCAACAACTGGCTGACTGGCTGAAATCGCTGGATGTTGAGGAGGCAATGAATTTGGATGGGGGTGGCTCTGCTTCGCTTTACTACAATGGCACCCTTCACTATGGCAAGCTGGATCAGCAAGGAAATCCAGTTGAGCGTCCTGTAAAATCAGTTTTATTGGTGAAATAGGGCTAAAATTTCAAGACCTACCGTGACTCGCTTCCGCAGAGCGATCGCTTCATTGTCTAACATAGAAAGATCGAAAACTCGCAAATTTAACTTGCAAACCTCACAAATCTAACAAGTATTTAAGCTCGTGCAATATCCAAGTCCACACTGCTAAGCTTATATTTCAAGATAGTGTCTGCATTTCTTGTACATTAGCTATTACTGCTCTTAACTCCTATATACCTTAACCGTGACTGATGGGTTTCTGGAAAAGCTTATTTAGCACCTCTGATGCTGTACCCAAATCACCTGAGGTAGAGGGTCAGTCTACTCAGGGGGTCATGGTTGGCAGTTCTCGCATTTTCTTCAGCACCGATCGCGAAATCGATCTATATGAGCTGGAGGAGCTTTGTGATGCAGTAGGATGGTCACGTCGTCCGTTGCGTAAAGTCAAAAGGCGATTCAGCATAGTTTTTTGGTGGTCTCCATGTGGGAGCAGCGCGGTGCCAGCAAGCGGCTCATTGGCTTTTCCCGCGCCACTTCTGATCATGCTTTTAACGCCACCATTTGGGACGTTGTCGTTCATCCAGACTTTCAAAGTAAAGGATTAGGTAAGGCCTTGATGCGACAGGTCATTAAAAAGCTGCGTAGCGAAGATATTAGCAATATCACGCTATTTGCCGATCCTCAAGTGGTTGAGTTCTATCGGGGTTTGGGATTTATGCAAGATCCCGAAGGTATTAAGGGAATGTTTTGGTATCCAGATTAGGGTGCTTTTGAGCGAGAAGCTGGGTGGGTGATCTGCCGGGCTTGCTCAATCCATTGCGAAATTTCGCCGACTCCTGGACATAGATCTGGACGTTGAAGAGTTGCCACTTGAAGCTTGAGAATTTGTCTGTGTAAACGGGCGATCGGCATCTGCGAGAGTTGAGCAGGTGAACTGACGCCTGCATGCAACAGTAACCCGCAGTATTGCCAGCCTACGGTAGGAATGCGGGCTAAGTTAGACAGTGCCACCCATTTGTTGACGTGTTGGATGTGAGTTTGCATCTCAGTGGCCAGCAGTTGCCGCTGGGCAGGTGTTTGGGCTTTTTGCAACAACTGAAAGGTGGTGTGGATACCACAGCCCACTAAATCGGCCTCATCTTGAGGGGTAATTCCTGGAAGTTGAGCGATCGCCCAGTTGCTAGAGATACAGGGAGTAGGGCGATCGAGATTTTGGCGAAGGGGGCGAGGCGGTTTCATAGTTGAATAGCAGGAGTGATTAAGTCCTTTATCTAAACCTTAGTTATCCACTAGAACTTTTAAGGAGAAAGGCGCAGCTTCGTTAGCCGTTACATCAATTTGATAAAGACCTTGGTCAAAAATTCGACCCGACCAGTTACCCACGCCACTACCGCCCTCCACAATACCCCCACTGGGATAGCGGATATTTAAGGACACAGAACCATTTAAAACCTCAACACTGAGAATCTGTCCCGGTTGCACCGCCACGGCATATCGCTTAGTTACGGTACTACTAGCCTGATCAGAAAATTCAATGGGACGACCCACAGGCACATCTAGGGGCACAGATTCAATTTGAGGTTCGCCCTGAGATTCTGGAGGCGGTGTATCAATTGGGCTAGGCGAAGGCTCCGGTGAAGGCGTTGGAGAAGGGGCAGGAACAGCCTGAAGATTCAGGTTAATCCGAAAACCACTTTCGTTTAAGCCCTTGACGGGGCTGAGGCGAACGGTGTAGTCGCCAGTGAAAGCGAGTGTGTCTTGCCAGGATGGTACGCGATCGGCGATCGGTTCTCGGTTAGGAGCCAACACAGTCAGCAGTACGCCCTCTCCCTCTAAAGTAGCGCTTAGTTTTTGTCCTTGCTGCCCAGGAACAATGTAGGTAATCGTTTCGTTGGATCGCAAATTGCCCTGAAACGTTTTTGTTTCGCCATTAGCTAGCAAAATTCCTTCTAGACGCTGGCTATATTCTGTCGGCTGTGCAGGGGTGGGAGATGGCGTGGGTGTGGGAGATGGCGATGGTGAAGGGGTTGAGCTTGGGGTTGGGGTAATGATGCCGAGAGGGTGAGGGGTCGGTGTGGGCTAGCCGCAAACTGGTTGGAGTTGCGGAGGGCGCTGACGATCGCCCAACTGGCAATACCTGCGACGATGGCAACTCCCACAGCCGTCAAGATAATGGCCAGCGGGTTATCCCAGGCTGAAGCAGAGCGCGTGGAAATTGCTGGAGACGCTCGTCTAGGAACACTGCCACGGGCGGCAGCAGAAGTGGCTGGCGGAGCCGGACGGCCCACAGCCATTGTCTGCATATGCGAGACATCGGGTGCTGGAACAGGTGCAGACAAGGGTGGCGTGACTGGGGACGACTTAGCCAGTGAGCCAGCCGCAGTGCCCATTACCCCTGCCGTAGCCGATGGCAAACCTGCGTTGGTTCCCATGACAGATTGCAGAACTTGCACCACTTCCGAAACTGATGAGTAGCGATCGCTCGGTCGGTAGCTCAACATGCGATTCAGCATTTCTGAAAAGCCAGGACTGAGTTTTGCCCAACGCTGCCAGTTCCAGGTGAGGGTGCGATCGTCGTATAGTTCCTGTGGCTCTTGCCCCGTTAGCAGCACCAGAATGGTAACGGCCAGCGCATAGAGGTCACTACTGGGATAAGCGCGACCCGTCTGCATTTGTTCGCTGGGAGCATAGCCAAACTTACCCACAGTTGTGGGTTCGGCAGCCGTTTCAGGAGACTGAACACGGGTGGCAATCTCTTTGACAACGCCAAAATCAATCAGCACAGGTAAGCCATCTTGCTGCCGCAAGATAACGTTGTCGGGGGCGATATCTCGGTGAATAATGCCTTTACTGTGAATGTGATGCAAAACGGGTAAGATTTGCTGGATGAGCTGCAAAGCTTCAGCTTCCGAAAAGGTCATGCCTTTGGCTTTGCGGTCATTCAGTAGGGATCGAAAAGTCTTGCCCTCTACATAGTCCTGCACCAGGAACAACCGTTGATTTTCTTCAAATGTGGCCCGAAACTGAGGAATCTGAGGGTGCTGAATTTGATAGAGAATAGCTGCCTCGCGTTGAAACAGTTCTTTAGCCTTAGTCAGGGCATAGGCACTTCCTTGCGGTGGAATAAATTCTTTGAGCGCACAGCCTTCGTTAAAGCGCCCTTGATCTTCTGCCAGGTAAGTGCGTCCAAATCCGCCTTGTCCCAAAACGCTGAGAACGCGATAGCGGTTCTGTAAGATGGTGCCTAGAGGAATGGAGGGTTGCATGGCAGAATAATCAACTCTTTCAATCACAGAGATTACATTACAAGAGACTACAGGCTCAACTAAGGAAACACTTGAGCATGATGCCCCTGTGATTTTAAACGAAATTCTCAAAATAAAGGTTTACTCAGGTTTAATGGAATTTACTTGATTGAATCTAGAATATTGAACCCATAACCCCTGTAAGCCCCTCATCATAACAAGGAATGTTCAGGTACAAGCAGCCTCTTGTTGATAGATAAGAGAGTGGGAGTTTTGTCAGGATATGGATGGAGTCGAGGGGTACCAGAAAGCTCTAACTGATACCCCGAATCCGGAATATAAGAAATTGTGTCACCTGAGCCGGGTTAAAGTTATCGTCACTGACGAGGACTAACGTGCGAGTTCCGTCAGGCAATCGTGGGCCGAGCGTCATGCCTTCTAAATTGTCGAGGGAAATGCCTAATGTTTGAAGGTTGAGGAGCGATCGCTTATAGATAGCCGTGATTCCCGAAATATCCCCCTTGAGGCTGCTGACGCCTGAAATATCAGTGGCAGGGCTGGTGGCTATCTGGAAAAGCTGTGCTCCAAAGCCAGTCAGTGCGCCGAACGATCGCTCTAGGCTAAGAAAATGTCCCCCCTGGTCGAGAGTCAACAGATCGGTTAAGCCCTGAGTAGTGCCGCCTGTTACAGGTTCTACGAGATAGAGATGTTCTGCCAGCAGGGTGGTTTGGTTATCTCCCACTAAGTAATGGAGAAAACGAACTGGCGTCGGCTGTAGTGGACTGGATGCTGGACTAGAGGGTGAATTGGGTGGCGAACTGGAGGGAGCCAAATTCACAGACTGGGAATTTGGCAAGTCTTGCTGGAGGGCAGACTCTGTGGCTGCAAATACCCGGAAGGGTTCCAGTCGTCCATCGACAGATCCGTTGGCGTTGAGCGTCAACGCTTCAAAGCCGAGATTGTCTTGAACACCGACCGATTGGCCAGCTTCAGGCAAAAAGCGTTGCGGAATGGGCAAACGACTCAGCCACCGCCCCGTTTCTAGATCAAACTCGTTAATGAAGGGCGCGATCCCTTCGCGGGCGACGCCTTCGCTGGAAATAAATAACGATTGGCGCGGCGAGGGAGCAATTCCTTCTAGATCAACAGTGCCACGGGCATAGGGCTGCCCATCTTCTCCAGTCAGGGTCGTGACTTTTCCAATTTCTACTGCAATGGCAAGGGAGTCGTCACTGCTGATCATGTTGGGAGTGGACGAGTTTTCAGTAGGCTGTGAGGTAGGCTGTAAAGTCAGTTTCAGGGTATAGAACCGCGCTGGGGCCCGTTCGCTGCGATCGTCTGAAATGGCATAGAAGCGATCGCGCTGCCGATCATAGGTGATTCCTGACAAGCCACCCACAGGGGTATCCTGAAAGGTGAGTTTGGGGAGTTGGTAAGACCCCAAGAAATCGATGGAAAGATCGAGGAATAGGCGATCTTCTGCTTTGACTTGGGGAATATTACAGGCATTCAGCAGAAACGCTAGGGCAACGAGCAGAGCGAGCGATCGTGACAACCCTGTCGAGAATAGTGGTTTGAGCAGCCGAAGATTAAGTAGCCGGTTCATCAGAATCCTCCAAGAAACCCTGCCCTTTGAGGACAGGGAGGGATAGGAGCGTTGATTAAGCGGGGTTCAATACCCCCGAAATCAACACACCATCTTTGCAAATTAGCAGATACTTGTATTCC
>JAAUOQ010000266.1 GCA_012034795.1 Leptolyngbyaceae cyanobacterium CRU_2_3 | reverse complement strand
TGGCAAGCCCTGCAAAATCTTTTGGCTTATGACTTCTATACAACCGACTTTTGTACGTTCTAGTGTAGTGGGTAGTGTCGATATTGTGTCCCGAATGACAGACTGGATCGATCGCTACATTGTGGATGGCTTAGTTAATTTTATCGGTGTCTCTTCGTTATTTGGTGGCGAAGCTCTGAAGTATGGCAACTCTGGTCAAAGTCAATCCTACGTATTAACGATCGTATTAGGTGTCGTTATCACTGCCTTTCTGGTGAGTTGGTCATTCTTAAGACATTTATCATTCACGACACAAATTATTTCTTTAGTCACAGGTCATTAATCCACCTCCCCATTCGCCATACTCCCCATTCGCCACACTCCCCATTCCCTACATTCCTATTCCCATGCTCAGCACTCTCATTTGGCTACCCATCTTCGGAGCAGCAATTGTCGCTTTTCTACCCAGTCACTTTTCGATCCAACAAATCCGCGCCGGTGCAACCTGGTTAGCGGGTGGAGTTCTACTTTGGACAATTTGGCTACTGACTCAGTTTGATATCAACAATTCAGCCCTGCAATTTCGGGAATATTTACCTTGGATTGAAACCCTAGGGCTGAACTATGAATTAGGTGTAGACGGACTCTCGATAGTGATGCTAGCGCTCAATAGCTTCCTCACCTGGATCTCCTTATTGAGTAGCAGTCAAACAACCGATCGCCCACGCCTTTTCTATTCTTTGGTGCTACTCATTAGCGGCGGTGTCGCAGGAGCATTTTTAGCCCAAAACTTGCTGCTATTTTTCTTCTTCTATGAACTTGAGTTAGTTCCTTTCTATCTGCTGATTTCGATTTGGGGCAGCGAGAAAAAAGGCTATGCAGCCATTAAATTTTTGATCTACACAGCAACTTCTGGAATTTTGATTCTGGCAGGATTTCTCGGCTTGGTTTGGTTAACCGGTGCGCCTAATTTTTCTTACCAGTCGGTGTTGGGGCAAACGTTACCGATGGGCTGGCAACTGATTTTGCTGGGCTTATTGGTGATTGGGTTTGGAATCAAGATTCCTTTGGTGCCGTTTCACACCTGGCTCCCTGACACCTATGTGGCAGCTTCAACCCCAATCGTGATTTTGTTGGGCGGAGTGCTAGCAAAGCTGGGCACCTATGGCATCTTCCGGTTTGGGTTAGGGTTATTTCCGGAAGCTTGGTCGCTGATCTCGCCCTATTTGGCCACTTGGGCAGCCGTCAGCATTTTATATGGAGCCATGGCAGCGATCGCCCAAAAAGATATCAAGCGGATGGTGGCCTACAGCTCGATCGGACACATGGGCTATGTCCTATTGGGTGCAGCCGCCTTGACACCTCTGGCATTAGTGGGTGCGGTGTCTCAAATGGTGGCCCATGGATTAATTTTGGCTATTCTGTTCCACTTAGTTGGCGTGATTGAAACGAAGGTGGGCAGCCCGTGAATTGGATGTGCTGAATGGTTTACTAAATCCAATTCGCGGCTTGCCGTCTGTGGCTTCGCTACTCATTTTGAGTGCTATGGCGAGTGCGGGCATTCCTGGATTGGCAGGGTTCATTGCAGAATTTCTGGTGTTCCAGGGCAGCTACGCGGTGTTTCCATTCCCCACCTTATTGGCAGTCATTGGCACCGGACTGACGGCAGTTTATTTCGTGATTTTGCTCAATCGCACCTGTTTTGGCAAGCTGGACAATGCAACTGCTTACTATCCTCCAGTTTATTGGTTTGAGAAAACCCCTGCCCTAATTTTGGCCGTGCTGATTCTCTGGTTGGGTATCCAACCCGTGTGGCTAGTGCGCTGGACAGAAGCAACGACCACAGCGTTAGTAGCAGCCGTTCCCAGTAGTTCCCCAGAAGCGATCGCATTAGAGGTAAAAGCCTTTTCACCTCAAGATTTTTGACCCAGCACCCAACCGCTGTCACTCCAATGGGAGCGGGCATTTCACGCTTGTATCTTGTATTGCTCTTCTTTTTGAGTACTCTGACTTATGACTACCACACTCGAAACCCCAACCATCAGCAAATTGCCCCCTTCCACTCACGAGTTTGCTGACATTATTCATCGGCTAGAAGCAGGGGGCGCAATGCTGCCCGATACGCCCGAAAATTTGATGCAGATTATTGGGCTATACAAAGCCTATGCTGTGCCCATGGACTTTTACTGGCGAGATCTGTTGTATATTGCTGAGCGAGTGTTTTTGAATCCACTACCGTTTTTCAAGTACTTTATTCCGCAAGCCTATCTCGATCGCCCTAATCACTACGCTGGAGAGCAGGCTGATCTACGGATTTGGCGTGGACGTGCCTCTGCCCATCCTGAACTGTTGGAATTTATGGCAAAAGGCGAAATTCAGTCGCCTCTCCCACGTCTGTTCCATCACTTATGGCACGATCGGATCAACATGGAGTTTGCTGAGGAATGTATGCGCTCGATGCTGTGGCACGGGCGCGACATGGGCATGGGACAGTTTGATGCCTATTTAGATAGCGAAGAATATCGGCAAAATGCTGATCGGGCGATCAAAGCCTATTTCAAGGGCAATCCTGCCATGTTGGGACTGTACAAACTGTTCCCAGAGATGTTTTTGGAACAGGTGCGGCAACTGTCTTATTACTCTAATTTGGGCTTGTTCTGGGAAGTTATGGCTCCCGTGTTCTTTGAAATGTCTGACCTGTATGATGAAGGCAAAATTGCCAGCGTCCCGGAGGCAATGGATTTTTTGGTGAATGGAATTTTTGCGATCGCCGGTCGCCCCATCTATCATCACCTTTACGTGGGAGACGAGTGCTACGAAATCATCCCCAAGTCCAAAGGCTTTATGTGGCTCTATGAGGCAGCTTTGCCTTACGTTGAGGCAGTTTTTATCGGACTTCTCCCTTTCGGGGCACAAAGTCATACAACGCTCAGGCTGGGCAGGTTCCGGCTGAACAAAAAGACTTCCATTACGGCGTTTTATATGCCGATAAATTTCCCGTTGGCTCGGCTGGCATCCCGCCGACGCTGCTGGCACAAGACATGCTGCACTTTCTGCCCCCCTATCTGGTGGAATATTATCAGCAGCACTGTCGCGCTGAAGATGACAGACTGGTGCAGTTAGCTGTAAGTTTTCAGCGATCGATGTATTGCGTCACCTCTGCTGTCATTCAAGCGTTGAGAACCGCTTTGCTCTACCCTTTAGATGATCCCAATCCTGAGCACCTGATGGCAAACCGCAAGTTTTTTGAAGCACAACTCGATCGCTTTAAGCGATCGGAGTCTCGGATTCGGCAGATTCAATCCCAAGAGTATCGATAGGTGGAGCAATCCATTGATTTTCTGTAAACCATTGGAGACAAGCCTTAGCTGTTCGATGCTGGGGATCGAGTTTCTGGGCTTTTTCCAGGCCGTGATCGCCCGCCGAAACTCCCCTTGCAGTGCCTCAATTTGTCCGGAGAGGGCATGAAAATGGGCATTGTTGTCATCAAGTGCTAAGGCCTGCTGAGTTTGAGCAGCGGCGGTGGGATAATCTCCCGCATGGAATGCCCGAATCGCTTGACTATAGTGCCAGATTGCCTGGTCATGAAGCTGAATTAACGGGGAGAGATCAATGCCACAGCGGCGGCAATTGAGAGGCTTGGGTGCTGGATCGGAGAGGGCAGGCAGTGGTTGCTCCATGCCCTCTGAGCCTGGTTCTCTCATTCCTGATGGGTGATTAATTCCTGATGGGCGATAGGTCGCCCGACAGACAGGGCATTTCATGGGGGGATATTTAAGAAGGAATTTCAGGCGTATTAGTCGTTGCGTAGTAGAGGAAATCTGCTAATTCTTCTTGGAGTTCAGCCAATGATGTTGTTTCTTCTTCCGCGATCGCATTTTCGATTTGATCTAGCAGTTCTTCTAACTCTTCTGCTTGTTCAGTTTCCAGAGTTGCTAAAGCTTGTCTAGCACGAGCCAGCAGAGCAGCTAATTCGGGGTCGAGAGAAATCGTTTCAGCGTGGTGGAGACAGATGAGACATCAATGGTTTCGTCTGCTTCAAAGAGCGCATCTAAATCGGCTCTGGCTTGCTTCAATTCGTGGCTAGAAAGACGCTGAATTCCCGCATTGTTCACCACCAATGTACCTTGTTGTCCTTTGCCTTTTTCAGTTGTTGTGACGGTGAGAATCCCATTCAGGTCAAAGTCAAAATGTACCTCAATTTGGATACTGCCTGCGGGGCCGGGAGGCAGTTTTTCAATTTTGTAGGAACCAAGCGGCACATTTTCTTCCGCGATCTGGTTTTCGCCCTGAAAAATTTCGATCTCAACGGCGGATTGATTCGGACTCAGGGTGGAATAGACTTCAGAACGGGAAATGGGCACAACACTATTTCGGGGAATGATCACACTAAAGAATCCAGGCATGATACCCATGGGAGTATCAACGGCTGCTGAAATGCCTAAAGAGTGAGGAATGACATCCACTAAAATGGCTTCAACATCTTCACCAACCAGTACCCCAGCTTGCAGTGCCGCCCCCAAGGCCACACAAAGATCGGGCTGAACACCATCTACGGGAGGTTGTCCCAAATGTTCTTCCACCATTTGCTGCACCAGAGGGATGCGAGTGGAGCCGCCAACTAAGATAATCCGATCCAGATCTTCGGCATCTAGATCAGCATCGGTCAGGGCCCGATCGATCGCTTCCAGGGTTTCTTCTAATAAGGGACGAATCAGATCTTCAAAATCAGACCGGGAGATTTCGGCTTCCAGATGTAGGGCAGTTTTGCCCTTGCTCCCTAAAAAGGCTTCCCGTACTGGAGCAAAGGCATGAGCGCTGAGGGTGACCTTGACTTGCTCGGCGGCTCTCAAAAGTCGGGCTTGAGTGGCAAGGTCATCGGGGACATCTACGCCATGAGTCTGGCGGAATCGTTCTGCCAAATGAAGCTGGAGTCGTCGGTCAAAATCATCGCCTCCCAGTTGGTTGTTGCCATGACTAGATAACACCTCGGTGACTTCTCCAGTGATTTCTACCACCGATACATCAAAGGTGCCACCCCCTAGGTCATAAACCAACACCTGTTCGGTTTCCTCCGATCGCACATCATAGGCTAACGCCGCAGCAGTTGGCTCATTAATAATTTGCAGCACTTCCAGCCCGGCAATTTCTCCAGCGGTTTTGGTTGCCTGCCGTTGGGCGTCGGTGAAATAGGCAGGCACTGTAATCACAGCCTGGGTTACTGTTTCTCCCAATGCGGTTTCTGCCCGCTGCTTCAGGGCCCGCAGAATCATGGCTGAAATTTCATGGGGCAAATAGTCTCGGCTTTCATCGGATGCAGTATCCACTCGTAGGGTAGTTTTATGGTCTGTACCCATCCACCGCTTGATGGATCGCACAGTGCGATCGGGGGCTGCGGCATACTGACGCAATGCTTCGCGTCCTACCAGCAGTTTGCCTGTATCACTAAACCCAACACAGGAGGGCAGAATCAAGTCACCGTCTTCACCAGGCAACACTCGTGCCTGACCATTTTCAACAACTGCCACTTCGGAGTTAGTGGTTCCTAAGTCAATCCCAACGGTTCTACTCATGAGTTAGCGCCTCTTTTAGTGCCTCTTTTAGTGCCTCTTTTAGTACCTCTTTTAATGCATTTGCTAGTACGTTTCTACTGGCAAATGTATTAGTGTATTTCGCCCTTTCGGACTGCCACAATGACTTGGGCTTCTCTCAAAACCTGATCTCCCCAGAGATAGCCTCGTACCGCCTCTTGAATCACAGTATTTTCAGGAACCGTTGTACTTTCCTGCCGTCCAACGGCATACATGGTTTTGGGATCAAATGGGCTTCCTTGGGCTTCGATCGGGACAACCTGTCGTTGACGCAAAACATCTAGGAGCGATCGCCGAATTAAATCAACGCCTTGCTGATCACTGACTAAAACCTCGCGCACTGAAGATGAGACAGATGCTGTTGAATCTTGATCCAGTTTGGATTGAAGTAACTGGATCAGCTTACGGGCCCAATGCCGCCAGATGGGTTGGGGTTGGTTTTCAGGGGGCAATGGCGACAGGGTTTCAATTTGTTCTTGCCAGTGGGTGCAAGCCTGATCGAGTGCATCGACCACTGTGAGTAAATCTCGCCAGAGCGGTTTTTGTTCAGACTGAATCGAGCCTTTTGTGTGGCTGATTTCTAGTTGTTGGTTTGGCTGC
>JAAUOQ010000265.1 GCA_012034795.1 Leptolyngbyaceae cyanobacterium CRU_2_3 | reverse complement strand
TTTACTGAAACTAGCCCAGCCGTTTTTAACAAGTAGCTAAAGCTATGGCGTCTTGCACAACTTTAAGAACTTCAGATTTTCAGGGTGGGTTACCCGTAGATGAGTCCAGAATCTGCGAAAATTTCTGAGTTTTTCAGGAGCTAAAACCTAAATTGATTTGGACAAATCAATCAACTCTATCCGTAGGTGTGATACTCTTCACCCGATCGCAAGTTAGACGGCTTGAAGAGTCGTCGGAGGTTTTTGGTGAAGGGACGAAGGCGATCGCTCTGTTCAGCATTAACTCTAAGGTGAATTTCGGTTTCCAGCAATTGCAGCATTCCTTCTACGAGTTCCCACTTCACTGCAATGTTAGGAAAAACTGCGGCACACAGCGGTAATAGCTCTTGTTCAATAGCAGACATATCCCCTTCTAGAACACACAGCCAGAGATAGCCCTGAAACATGCTGAGATCTCGCAAAGTAGAGGTAGCTATGCCTGGATCTTGCAAATTGCCGCGACGGCTGTGGTGATGAGGATAGTTTTGAAGGGCATGATCGTAGACCGATTGGGCGATCGCTGGACTCATTTGCAGCAGGTGTTCGATCGTCATCAGGGTTGGGGAATCGGGCGGGTGGTGAGCCGCAGCGGCACAGAGCCGTTGCCAGGGAATACAAACCTGTTCCTCAATGAACTTGAGGTAAGGGGTGAGCAAAACCTGCTCGCAAGGAGTGAGTTGTTTTACTAGGTTTCTAGTACTGAAATGAAATTGAGAGGTGATGAAGCCGATGGTGCGGGGATTGGAGGAATGAAAGTGCTGCTTTTGGAGTTGGAGCAGAGGAAGTTCTACTTCTGCTGCCAATTGATGTAGGGGCAGGCAGCATCAGCGATGGCAGTGCTAGCTTACTAAATAGTAGACTAGAGGTATCCATGTACTGTAAATAGTCGCTGAGGGGTTGTTGACGCTTATAGATCTCCAGCGTGGCTTCATAAACTTGTCCCACGTAGTGGGCAATCCGGCGAGCCTCAGATAAATCAACGATATTAGGAATATATAAAAATAAGGTATGCGTTGCCAGCCCTGCTTGTTCGCAGTTGAGTTGAAGCAATTGTAAAACTTTATGGACAGTTTTGGCTCGTCCTTCGCTAGAGGCTGTTTCTACGAGTTCGGCTACCGGAAACTCGCCCTTTTGCTGAGGCAAAATGGATAGATCAGGTAGATATCGATCTGTCCAAAGCTGGATCAGTCGGTTTGCTGAGGCAGTATCAATCACTCTAGCGGTCTTCAACATAAGGGATTTTCTGAAATATTGTCTAGGGTGTGTGATAGTGCTCCAGGTCTGCTGTGGATTGCTTAGAGGCTAATTGCCCAATTGACTGACAAAACGCTCTAATCCCCGATACTGATTAATCCTACCTCAATGATTGATGACAGAAGAGAGGAGGAGGCAATCCCTTGCTCTGATGGCTGCGTTTCCAAACCTGCTCTTAGGTTTTGCTCATCACTGATTTATGGATTGTCATGAAGACTGTAGACTCAGGTCTATCCACCTAATCTATTTGTATACAGCCAAATGTGAAAAACTCTTGAAATTAGAGAACTCTCTATAATCAGGTTGAGAGAAAATATATGGTGACTTGATATTCAATAGAGTTTACTTCATTAATGCTTGATAAACTCCTGCTTAGAATCTTAGAGGAATTTACGCTTGTGCGCTTGTAAGTTTTGCCTTGTAAGTCTCATCTCATCAAAATCCTCAAATTTTCGGTGCGGGCTGCCCAGTAAGAAGTTATCCTAGCTTGATTAAATTAAATATAGCAATCCTCAATCAGTCACGAGAAACCCCAAGAGGGTTCGGGGGACTGCGTTCCCCAGGAGAGGGCAACGCCCCCTTCATCCCTGCTCACAAATCATTGAGGATGGCTATAGACAGTCATAACTAGAGACTGGATGATGGGTTACCTCATCAAGCATTACTAAAAAAATAATTTTGATATCCGAATTGTTATCGAGAAAAGTATTCATCAAGCCAGCAATAGAATCTGGCACTATTCAGAAATGCCGAATAGATTTAATAAAATAGTCAGGCGCTTCACACCCGACTATTTTTGGCTTAAAACCCTGATTTAAGCTGTGGCCAAATGGCTGAATAAATATAAATTTCATTTGAAATCCTCATGTTTTTTAATGGCTAAAAGATGGAAAGAGTGGATTAAAAAATCGATTTCATTTTTTAATATTCATTTGTAAAAAATCCTAAATCTGTCCGGATTATTGATGTTGGGTTAAGCAGAGTAAAGCGATCGCCTACATTGATTTTGGGTGATGGCGAGCGATGATTAAAATTTGACTTAGAGGTGTCAGCTTATGGAAGTTGCAGAAAGGTCTGTGCGTCATGAACTTGGTGATTTCATGAGTGCAGTTTGCTTCAAAGCAGCCGTGACCGGTATGGAAGAAGCACTAGGCGAAAAAGCAGCGGCGATCGCCCTAATTGCTGCGGGTCGTCAACGGGGCAAGCAAGTAGTCCAGGCGTTCAATCTGGTCGATCAAGGAGCTACGCTGTCTCTGGAGGAAATCCAGGCAAAGCTGAACTTGGCGCTAGGTAAAGAGGGAACTCGCCTATGCATTATCGACAAGATTGAGCGAGACGGAGAAACGTTTACTTGCTACACGCGGGAGACTGTCTGTTCCATTGGTGAACCCGAAGGTTCATCTCGGAAATGCACTTATACATTAGGGGCAATCCAAGGTTTTTTAGAAGCGCTTTTGGGCAAACGCCTGCGGGGGCACCATACAGAATCCGTCTTACGGGGGAGTCATCATGATGTTTTAGTGTATTCCCCTCTGATTTAGCCGCATTGAAGGAGACCGTAGTGAGTTTAGATTCTCTAGAATTTTTGAACACTTTAGAGCGGCGGATTAACTTTACGGAAAGTGATAAATCCTTGCTCAAAGATCAGGCTGAATGGGGAAAGCAATTGCTTCTGACATGGCCGATCACTTCTATGGTTATCTGGGTCGTGATGCTGAAATGAGCAATATTTTAAATGCTCAAGAGGGAAGGATTCATCGACTTCGGGAAACTTTTGTGCAATGGTTTCACGAGATGTTTACCGGCATGGATGCTTGGGGTAAAGACTATGCCGATCGCCGTTGGCGAATTGGGCTAGTGCATGTACAAATTGGAATTGGACCTCAGCATGTGGTTCCCGCTATGGCCATTGTGGTGCATGAAGTGGGCAAACGGTTACAGGCTGATGGCAAAGATCAAGCATTGAAAGAGGCTTTGAGCCGCATTTGCATGATTGATTTAGCTTTTATTGAACAGGCTTATGTGGAAGTTAGCTCGGCGGCTGTTCTCAGAGAAACTGGCTGGACAGAAGGTTTGTTCCGGCGGCTGATTGCCACGGGTGCCAGTTCTATGTAATGCAGTCAATGCAGAAGTTGCAAAGCTGAGAGTGCTAAGTTACTAAAACTTGAAAGTTCGACCCCATCTTTACTACTGAATTAGGAAATAATCATGGCAATTAACACAGAAAAACTGGGCTACATTCTACAGTCTTTTGTCACTACTACGGCTGATATTCAAGGGGCAGCAGTGGTCACACCGGATGGGTTGCCGCTCTCGGCAAACTTACCAGGTGGCATGGATGAAGAGCGGGTTTCGGCCATGTCTGCGGCGATGTTGTCTTTGGGTGAGCGCATTGGGGTGGAGTTAGCCAGAGGCAATATCGATCGCATCTCTGTTGAAGGTAATGAAGGCTTCAGTATTTTGACAAGCTGTGGTGAGGATGCAGTGTTTTTAGTGTTGGCTAGCCAAGCCGCAAAACAAGGGGTTTTGATGTTAGAAATCAAGCGAGCTGTGTCGGAATTAAAGAAGGTTTTGAGTTAATTTCTAGAACTTTTTGCGATCGCACTATTACTAAATCTGCGCTGGAAGCTGTTACAGAAACTATAGTAGTGCGATCGCCCAGTTTGTTTGATTAAGTTTCAGGTACATTCTTGTTTTTTATGACTGAATAGCGGATGTGGTAAATGGATGAGTATATCCATTCGTTGCATCCGTTTCTCCATCAGTATTTTATTTCTAATAAAAGCAAGCCCAAATGATTTGTGAGAAAGGGGTAGGGGTATTGTCCCTTCTGGGGGACTAGCCCCTCAACCCTCTTGGGTTTTCTCATGACTGATTGAGGGTTGCTGTAGAAATAAAAAGTTTCTTTTTGAATCTAATTCTTCTTTAATCTAATTCCTGGTGACGGCGAACTACCAGATGGAGCAATTCATGGCTGGAGAACGATCGGGGTATCAACTGCAATTTCACGCCTCTTTGCGTCACGATTTTGGAGATTATGAAAGTCTGGCTCGCTTATTCCAAAGCCGTTTGGTTCTGGCTCCCACGTTACAGCAATTGCCCTCTGGGATTGAACAGTTTGTCGGTCGCCATGCCAAGATAGACGAAGCGATCGCGCTGTTTAACCAAGCCAACCTGTCTGGGAAAAATCAGCCGACTATCTTAGTGATTGCTGGTCGATCGGGAGTGGGCAAATCCACCTTAGCCATCCACATTGCTCAGCAGGTACGCGAAACCTTTGCAGATGCTCAGTTATATATCAATTTGCGGGGCAATGACAATCCGCCCCTGATGCTCACGGATGTGCTATCTCGTTTTCTGCGAGCCTGGGGCATTAGTGATGCCTCTATGCCAGCCAGCCTAGAGGAGCGATCGCTGTTGTTGCAACTCTTCTTAGCCAAGAAGCGATCGCTGCTGTTGCTAGACAATGTTGAAGATGAGTCCCAAGTGCGGGCGCTGCTGCCTACTGAGGGTACTTGTGCCGTGTTGATTACCAGCCGTAAACGGCTGACCCATTTGCCAGATGTGAACTTGCTCGATCTGGCTGAAATGTCAGAACTGGCAGCGCTGGAATTACTGCAAAAATTTGCGCCTGCCCAGAGTATACAGTCCGAGCCGGAACTGGGGATGAGTGCGGTTAATCTTTGTAGCCGCTTACCGTTGGCAATTTGCACATTTGGGAATTTACTGAAACGGTCGCCAGAGCGATCGCTGCAAGAGGCTGTGGAACGCTTAAGTCAGGAACGCAGCCGGTTGAAGCAATTGCGCCTGAGCCATCCCGATATCCGGGCTAGTTTTAGCCTGGCTTATCAACGGCTTGATCCAGTTTCAGCCCGCCTGCTGCGCTTACTGGGACTGTTGGTAGACACTAGCTTTACAGTCACTTTAGCTGCCGTTTTGCTAGAGTCCGAACTCAACACAGCTAGAGAAGCCCTACAACAATTGGTCCATTTACGATTGCTAGAGGCTGTGAGTGGCGATCGCTTTCGATTTGTCCATGATCTGATTCGCCTGCTGGCGCGCGGACAGTTGGCAGGAGAAGAGTCTTCAGAGGCTCGCCAAGCGGCGCGGTTGCGGATATGCCAGTGGTATCAGGAAACGACTGGGGCAATGAATCTAGGACTAGAGGCAGATATTTGTACAGAGATTGCGACAGTGCTGAGCCGCCGCAATCGGCAGTCGCCGGTTGTGTTGGAGTCGCAGATTTTGACGGGAACATTGGAATGGTTTGAAACTGAACGGCTCAACCTGCTGGCAGCAACTAACTGGGCGCATCAAGCGGAAGCTTGGGAACGGGTGATATCGCTGTCCGAAAACCTAGTCATGTTTTACGATATCCGCATGCATTGGGCTGATTGGGAACAAACGCATCGCCTGGCTTTAGATGCAGCCCGTCAGTTGGGCGATCACTCTCAGCAAGCCTCAGTGCTTAACAGCTTGGGCAATTTGTACTTGCGGCAACGGCAATGGCATAAAGCCAAAGAGCACTATGAGCAGAGTCTAGCTTTGGGTTCAATTTTGCCAGATTTCCTCAACGAAGCGAAAACTTTGGCTAATCTGGGGGTTTTTCATCTTCAGCAATCTCAACCCGAACAAACCGCTGCTCTGTGGCATATGGCGCTGGCAAAAGTATCGCTCAACAGTCCTGAACATAAACGGCTAAAACAATGGATGCAAACCATTGATAAATCACTAATGCAACAGGCAATTCGTCACGGAGACGATCGCGCCGCTTCTCGTGGCTTATTTCAGTCAATTGGGGAGTCCCTGAAGCGATTTATGGGAAATTAGGGTTGAGGGTTGGTTGCAATTTTTTGATGTTAGCCGTTGATGGGGTATCTAGGTAAGATCGAAAAGCTAATACTCTGCTAC
>JAAUOQ010000264.1 GCA_012034795.1 Leptolyngbyaceae cyanobacterium CRU_2_3 | reverse complement strand
GCGGTTTAATTCATAACGTTGCCATGCCTCTAGCAGGGAGGTTTCCATCCCTAGATACGCCAATGCCGCATCCTGCAATGACAACTGCTCCTCATCGACGAATCTAGCCAGATACGCACTGAACAAATCTCTGTGCATCACAATCCCAGTTTGATCATGATGAACTCGCTCTGACAGCGACTTTTTAACTCGTTCACCTGTCAGATGAGTTTGAGACAATGCCGTTTTCTGGGTAGAAAACCTGGTGAATGAACCGCCAGCACTTTCAGCCTTGCGCTTCAATTCAGCTTGGAAAAATCCGGGTGACTTCGCTGCAATGGCTTTGCTATAGCGCTTTTGCCAGCCTTTAACAGAGACATTTCTCTGTTTTAATTGATTGCCGTTTCGCAGGATATCGTTAACGAGCTTCCTGTTTTGCGACTTGGAATAAGCCGCCTTACGACGCTCTAGTTCCCGCTTTCTAGCAGCAGTTTTCAGATAGTTTTTGCTCTTGTTCCACTTGCGCTTCCCTTTCTTGACCTTGCCTTTTCTAGTCACGGTCTTACGACCTTTGCGACCCTTGAAGTCAGGTTCATAGTTGTCGGGATTGGCGACCCTTTGAGCGCGTTGCATCTGGCGTTGAGCCGCTTTGATCTCTCGCTCAAAGGTCGGAACCTTCTGGGCAAAGGGGAGCAAGCCAGCGTTAGCGTCTGCAACATAAGCCACATTGGAAACGTTTAGGTCAATTCCTACGATTCCCGCTGTAATGAAGTTCGCAGCCTTTTTGTAGGGAACACCTTCACAGATGAGTTGAGCGTACCAACGTTTTGTACCGCAAATCTCCTTTTTGATGAGCCTGACGTACTTAACCTTGGATGTCAGCCCATGCATAATTACGGGGTTTTCAGCATCAATGATGGTATTCAGCCTGAGTTTACCCCAGACTAATTGATTTTCAACCCAGCGAATCCCCTGCTTGTTAGTCTTCCCTTCCATGCTGTTAAAGCGATTGGGGACTCTGTATCGCACCTTTTGAGCACGACCCAACATCACCCGCTCGCTTGCCTTAAAAGCACGTTTAGCTAGAGTTTGCTGAGTATTGGAGTCTACCTTATCAGCAATCCACCCAGCACCTTTGGCGACAACTGTCGCATAGGCTTGAATGTCATACTCGCTGTAGCGATAGGCTTTTCTAGCAGCTTCAAAAGCATCATTGCGAATCTTACCTTTAGGTAGTTTCTTTGCCTCCTTAAACAGGTCAGAGTTACGCACCAAGTTCATCCGAACCATTGATTCGTTGAGCAGTGCATTGTAAAGCTGACGACCCGCTTGAAAGCGTGACAGTAGTTCAGCTTCGTCCTGACTGGTGACGATTAATGGAATCTCGGTAATGAATGATGGCGTTTTAGCTCTGGACATTTAGCTTTACATCTCAACTATATTCAATGTTATATGTCAATGACCCGCACTATGAAAGACATTAATCCTGAAGGCGCTCAAGCCGCAAGGTCGCTTTTCCACCCGGACTGAAGTCGCGGGGCTACCAAGCTCCGGATTCCCTCGTGTGTTGCGTAGTCTCAGAAGTTCTGTAAGTTCTCGGAGTTGAGTTGGGTTTTCCATGGCTCAACCCAACCTATTGCTAATTCGATTGCCTAGCGCCGCCGGTGCCATTGCCAGCCGATGAGGACAAGGCTACTGAGCAGGGCAATGAGCCAGTGACCGTTGACTAAATTCCAGCCGAGAAACAGGAGAACACCCAGAAACAGGAGCCAGTTTTGCCATGGCTGGGCGGCGGGGCTGGCGTAGCGGCTTGGAGCCGCTGGGTGACAGTGGCATGTTCGGGAGAGTCGGGATGGAGTTTCGTTAAGGCTTCTTGCCAAAGTGCTGTGGCCTGATCTAGATGCTTTTGAAGTTCATATACTACGCCCAAGTTGTTGAGGGATTGTCCTTCGCCGTGGACATCGCCGATCGCCCGTTTGATCTGTAAGGATTGCTCATAGCATTCGATCGCCTCACTCCACTTGCCCTGGGACTTGTACACATTGCCCAAGTTGTTGAGCGATTGACCTTCACCCCGTGGGTCATCTGCTTGTCGGGCAGCGATAATCGCTTGCTGATGGGTGCTGACCCAATCGCCCCAATAGCCTCGCAGTTGGAAAAAAGGAGCCAGATTGGCTGCCAGCGCTACCGATGCCTGCCACTGCTGAGTTTCTGCTGCCCAATCAAAGGCTTGCACCAGGGTCTGCCGTTCTGCCTCAAACTGGATGAGGGCGAACTGGAGCAATCGGGGTTCTAAGTCTGCTGCCGTTGGTGGGTCATTTCCCGATTCCTCTGTTGCCCTCTCTGCGGCTAGGGCTGCTGCCCACTGCCGTCTTCGTTTTGGATTGAGGGCATTCTCCCAAGTATTTGCCTGTTCGTTACACCACTGCACCAGCCGCACCTTTGCCGCTGCTATAGCCGTTCTGGCTCTGCCCCAGCCTCTAACTTCTCCAGGGCAAACAGCCGCATTAAGTCATGGAGGATATAGCGTTCTGTGGAAGACTCTAGCGCTGGGTCTACCAATCGCCCATTTACCAAGGCTGCCAAGGCTGCCTGCACTGGCTCGGCTGGCTCTGCCATCAGCGGCAATAAAATGGCAGTGCCAAAGTCTGCGGGCAACAGCCCCAACCAGCCTAATAGCTGAGCGGCTGTGGGTTCTAGTTCTTGGTAGCTTAGCTCGAAACTGGCGCGAATATCTAAATTATCTAGCTTCAGCCGATCTAACCGCTGCCGCTGATCGCTCAACTGCTGGGCGTAGTCTGTGAGGCGTTTTGCTTGCCAGGAACGCATCATCAGGGTGGCAGCGGCAATCCGCAGCGCCAGGGGCAACTGCCCACAGTGGCCGATGATCTGGCGAGCTGCCGCTAATTCTGCCTGCACGCGGGCGGGCGGCAGCACTTTCTGAAACAGCTCTAGCGCTTCATCTTCCGAGAGGGCTGCCAAATTGACTATTTTGATCCCTGCTAACCCATCCAACTGTCGCCGACTGGTGATGAGGCAGGCTCCGGCACCGGGCAGCAAGTCTTCGACCTGACGGGCATTGGCGGCATTGTCGAGCAAGACTAGAGTGGGCTGCTGGGCAAGGCGCGATCGATAGATGGCTAGCTGTTGGGTGCGCTCTGAGGGAATCGGATCAACGCCTAAGATTCGGAGCAGGGTTTCGAGGGCTGCTTCGACGGTGAGGGGGGTGTCGGCACCGCGCAGATTGAGATAGATCTGACCGCCGGGGAACTGGGTCGTGAGCTGATGGGCGACTCGCAGTGCCAGGGCTGACTTGCCGACTCCTGCCATACCCACAATAGATACGACCCGTCCGACGCTGAGGTCGGCTTCGATCTGCTGAATTTCGGCTTCGCGCCCGGTGAAATCATCTGGATCGTTGGGGAGAGAGTAGCGGGCTGATTCGGGCGATCGGGGTAGGGTTTGCAGGTTTAGCGTTCCTACATTGCCGAACGCCATACCACCAGTCATGATGCCGATCGTTTGGTTGCGATCGCCCGTTACGTTCTGCTGAGTTTTTAGGCTGGGATCTGAAGCATCAGAGATTGACACGGCCCTGGTTACTCCGAAACTACAGAGTCACGTTGCCGGTGACGTTACCAATTACTTTGCCACCTGTGATTTGACCGATTACCTGGTTTTGGTTGCCCGTTACATGCTGGACAATCTGGGTGCCAGGGGTACCGTCTGGGGCATCTTCTGCCAGGATATGGGCGATCGCCTCGGCTAAATCTGGGTCTGCTTCTAAAATCTTTTTGAGCTGTACTCGCAGGGCGGCTTGGGAGTCGGCATCGTCGGGGGTTTTGGCGACATCTTCAGGCCGCTTCTTTTGCTGATTCCTTGGCTTCTACTTTGGGAAATAGCTTTTCCCAGATGGCTTTGGCTTTGTTTAAGCCGTTTTCGGTGAGCTTGGTGCCGGTCGTTTCTCCGGCTTTGGTGGCAACACCTTCTAGGGCTTTGGTGCCTAACTTCATGAGGGCGGGGAGGAAGGGGCAAGAAATGCGGTGAGGGTTGCGGGGTCCATAAGAGAGTTCACCCTGAAAAAATTGCTATGGTTGAGGGGGCTGAAACCTGGGGGATGTATTGGTGGAAGCATCCCTTGAGAATGTCCATAGCGTAACTCAGGTGTAGTTACTGATGCCAAGAACTGGAAAGCAAAATACAGAACATCTTAATGTGCGACTGCCGGCCGCAGAGATGGAACTGCTGAGGCGCTATTGCGAAGAGCGGCAGCGCAGCCAGTCGTCGGATGTGATTCGGGAATTTATTCGCAGTTTGGAGCCGGTGAAGGGGAGGGTGGGCGATCGGGCTAAGGGTTGAGGGAGCGATGGTCTGGAGTACCTCTCTAGCTAGAACGGTATAATACTTACCATTCACTCTTTGACGGCAATGGTTCAAACCCCTTCTAAAACCCTGACCCTGGATGAATTTTTGAAGCTGCCGGAAACCAAACCCGCTAGCGAGTTTGTTGAGGGGCGGATCATCCAAAAGCCTATGCCTCAAGGAAAACACAGTACGGTTCAGCTTGATCTGGGTGCTGACATTAACCGATCGCTTAAATCTCAGCACATTGCCCGCGCCTATCCAGAGCTTCGCTGTACCTTTTGGGAATCGATCGATGTTCCTGATTTAGCCGTCTTTTACCTGGAAACGGATTCCGCGTGATGAAAATGGCGAAGTGGCTAATACCTTTGCGATCGCCCCGGACTGGACAATTGAAATCCTGTCTCCTGACCAAAGCCAAACCAAAGTTGTGCTGAATATTCTTCACTGCCTGGCCACGGTACTCAAATGGGCTGGCTGATTGATCCGGCGGAAAAATTGGTTTTTGTCTATTTTGCCGATCGCACTTTGGCGGTGTTTGAAGGGTTGGGCGATCGGCTGGCTGTGCCCGCCTTTGCTGAGGACTTTAGCCTAACTGTGGGGCAGCTTTTCAGTTGGTTGGAAGAATGAAGCAGCGATGAGCACTTTGGAAAAAGTTCAACACAATGCTGCAAGGGGGCGAGACTTTTTTTAGAGCTTTTTTGTATTGAAGCGGGATGCTGCGAAATCTGAGCAGGAGAACTCATGAATTGCTCAATCAAATTCGGGTGCCCAGATGCTGGAGACTTCCATCTCCCAGCCGGGTAATAGGTCTGGCAGGGTTAGCACGTCGCCGTTATGAAGGACGATTGCTTCTTGTCCTTCCCGCAGAATTTCTAAGGTCTGAATTCTGGGGTCTACCAGGATGCCGACTTGGGTGCCTAGCTCTAGAAAGATGCGGATTTTGGTGCGGAGTTTTTCGGGCTGGTCGCTTTTGGAGGCGACTTCAAACATTAGGTCTGGGACGAGTTGGGCGAATTCGCTAGTGGTGCGTTTGAGGCGATCGGCTCGGATGAAGGAGGCATCGGGAGCGCGCACATCTTCGCTGGCGTTGGGGAGGATGTATCCGGCGCTGGAGGCTAGGACTCTACCCAAGCGTCGGGGACGTACCCAGTTACGGAGCTGTGCGCCAATTTCTAGGGCTACTTCATCAGACTCTAGACCGCATGGACTCATGACGATTATTTCTCCATCGACTAGCTCTAGGCGATGATCGGGGTGTTGGGTTTGGAAATGCTTGAGGTCTTGGATGGTAAGGGTCATGATGTTTTCCTACGCCTGGGAAAGCTGCTAATAGCATAGCTTAGATGGTCTATGGGTCTACTGTGTGTGCGGCTGTGTGTGCGGCTGGTTGTAGACTGCGATCGTCTGGTGGCGCGTAGCAGCCGCTGAAGACTTGGGCGCGATGGTGCTTTGAAACCTCCCCCGCTCTATCCATTACGCAAAAGTCGGCGGAACAGTGGCAGGGCTTAGGTTTTGGCAGCAAGTTGCGCCCCTTCGAGTAAATGGTGTAGCACCCCAATTCCTCGCCAAAGCGTTTTCAGTCCGGGTTCACCATCGCCTTTGCGGGACAGAAACCCACCTAGTTGGGCAATCCAGCGCACCGCTTGACGGATAGATGGTGGTTTTCGGGAGCGATTTTTCGGTTCAAACTTCCGCCTGAGTAATTTCCATTCCACTTGCTGTAAAACCGTTTCACAGGAGTCATCCGGCGATAGTCTAGCCGCATAGGTAAGCCACATCAACCGCCAAGCCACGATGGAGTAGGTGGCTAGTGCATTGAGTAAGCGCTGAGCGCTTTCCAGTTGAAGCTGTTCAATCCGACACCCACTTTTGAG
>JAAUOQ010000263.1 GCA_012034795.1 Leptolyngbyaceae cyanobacterium CRU_2_3 | reverse complement strand
ATTTTCTCTAGTTTTTTGTCCAATCAAACTTGGAGTAAGGCAGGAGAAGAGTTTCGAGTGGTATTTGTAGTGCTGATGTTTGGTTTAACCATTGGCTCCCTAATTTTTCTGAACCAAGCTGGAGCCAAGCTTTGGCGGGGTGTTTTTGCCACTTTGACTGGGATGGCACTAATTTTGCTAGGCTGCCAGCCAGAGGTTTATCGCCGTGGTTTCGAGTGGTTTGTTTCCCACTATCACTACGGAATGTTGGCAGCGTTGCTGATGATCTTTTCCCTTGCTACTTTCCCCGACATCTACCAAGACCGAACTCACCGCTGGCGCAATGTCCATATTTTTCTGAATGGGTTTGCTCTGCTTCTGTTCATTGGTCAAGGGTTCACCGGAACTCGCGATCTGTTGGAAATTCCCCTCAACTGGCAGAAATCTTATATTGAGCAGCTTTACATCAATAACTGCCAGCCACCCAGTCCACCTGGAGCTTGTGCTGTGCAGCCTGCTAAGCCGTAATTTTAAGTTTTAGTATTTTAAGTTTTGTAGAGTCAAGCTTTAGATTAAGTTTCTAGCGGGTTTAATCTCGCGGCTCACAGACCCATTGCCATAATGGGTGGCTTTTCCCTTGCTGGCGGATATGCAAAACCTGGTTATGTAAGTAGCGAAGATGCGCTGGCGATATCCCTAAGAGGATATTGCGGCTTTGCCACAGCAAAACAGCTACAGTCGTACCTACACAAATTCCCAGCCCTATGGCTGGCAGACGGTTGTAGATCAGGGCGTAGCGAACTGCTGTCCAGGTAAAATAGTCTTGCCAAAGGGCAATTTCGGAGCGCAAACCCCAGAGGCTGAGGGGAATTAAGATGAGCCAGAGTAAAGCAATGAAAAGCCAGCGGCTATAAACTGTGACGCGATGCAAGCGTTGGACTTGCTTTTGAAAAGTGGGATCTTGAGCGATCGCTTCTTCTGTATCGCTTGTATCATGCGACTGGAGATCATCAGACGAATCATGCAAGGGTGTCATTGAGGTTGCGAGTAGATTGTTTTAGCGGATCGCCCTAGTTTAGTGCAATCCATTTTAATACAAACGTACTAAAATAGAAGAGAGTTTGCTGGGGTAATATGCAAGTGGAGCACACCTCCCAACTAATCCAACTGATTCTCAACTCCGTATTGATGGTGATAGTGTGTGTCCTCATCCTTACTACATCATTGATGCGCCATAGGGCAGCAGTTGAACATCTGCGGGCTTTGCAACAAGAGTATTTTAGTTTGTTGACAACAGGCTTAGAAATAGCCGATCGTGGGATTGCTTCGCCGCGTCGCCTGAATCAACTTAAGGCACAAATGCCTCTGCTTCGTCGCCACTATCACTGGACTCATACCAGCGTTGTTACGGCTCTTTATGCGTTGCTGTGCTGCCTCAGTAGTACACTCGTGATGACCTGCCGAACGTTGATAGGCTGGAATAGCTTAATTAGTGCGGCTCTGCTCCTCTTTGTCGCAGGGCTGACAATCTTATTTTTCAGCTTGGGGCTAATGCTGCTTGATGTATGCATGGGTCAGCGATCGCTTTGGCAAGAATTGCTGGGGCGATCGCCAGCAGCCTGTGCAGACTCGCCTAAATTAGGAGGGCGAACCCAATCCTCACAGAAAATCCTCCAAATTTCCCACCAGGGTAGACGTAGAGGTTTACTAGGTCACAAGAGTACGTAAACAACACCAGGCTTTACCAAACTTGGTATTTTCGGTGTTAGGCTTTCTGTCATGATCCCCTAACCTTTCGATCCCCTTGGCTGCTCTGTTCCCTTTGATCCCTTGATATTCAAGCATTCGAGCTTGTTAAGCCTGGATATTCGCAAACAGACAGACTTTGACTGAGGGTATATAATTGGGCAAATCTTTTGTAAAGATTAACAACAGTTAGGGTTGGTTAACATTAAGTTCAAATGATGTTGCACAGAAGAAGTTCCCCAGTTATCGCTCTGACTTTAATTCTGGCTCTGGTTGCTACTCCTAAATCTCCAGCAGCCTTATCCAATGCTGACCCTATTCTGGCGCAATCTACCTTTGCTCCTTCGACCCTAAAAATTCCTGAACGGGTTGCCAGTAATACCCTTGTCAAAATTGATGGTTCTACGAGTTTGGCATCGATCAATCAGCTCTTGAAACAGAGTTTTGAGCAGCGTTACACAGGCACACGGGTAGAAGCCAACTATTCTGGAACTGATATAGCCCTAAAGTCTCTATTGGACGGGAAAGTGGATTTGGCGGCGATCGGACGTCCTTTAACCGATGGTGAGAAAGCCCAAGGTCTAGTGGCTGTCCCAATTGCCCGACACAAAATCGCCATTATTATTAGTTCAGATAATCCATTTAGCGGTGACATTGGCTATGAGCAGTTTGCCAAAATTTTCCGGGGGGAGATCAAAGATTGGTCTGAGTTGGGGAGCAGTCCGGGCCTAATTCGGTTCGTCGATCGCCCCCTGAGTAGCGACACGCGATTGGCGCTTAGTAACTATCCGGTTTTTAGACAAGCACCTTTCCAAACGAGTGATACGGCTACTGAAGTCGCCGAAGACACGACGGATGCCGTTGTTAAGGAACTGGGAACAGATGGTATCAGTTTTGCAATTGTCGATCAAGTGCTCGATCGCAACGATGTCCGTATCGTTGCGATGCATAAGACACTACCAACTGATCCACGCTATCCTTTCTCTCAGCCTCTAGCCTACGTTTATCAGAACACTCCTAGCCCTGCGGCTTTAGCGTTTCTAGGCTTTGCTACAGATTCTTCCAATCAACAGGCAATTGAGCAATCTGGAACTGCGGCAGCGGCAGGACTCTCTGAAGCCACCTCTTCTCCCCAGGAGATTTCTCCCAGTTCATCCCTAGAAACTTCTCCCAGTTCGTCTGCTAGTACGCCTGATGCTGCGGCAGCGACAGACCCCTTAGTTTCCCCCAATCCTCCTACGGCATCCTCTACAACATTCCAAGCAGACCGATTACCCTGGCTACTGCTATTGCTTGTGGGTGGTATTGGGGCTTTGCTTTGGTGGCGAAAAGGTCAACAGTCGCCTAACTTAGGCGTACTGGATGATCGGGCAGATCCCCCATCTACTCCTCCCTCGGATATGTCCCCGACAACCTTGGCAGGTAGGGCTGAATCGGTCATTTCTGCCGATCGCACGAGTAGCTCCCGCTCAGATCTTGCAGCGGCAGATCCTGTATTGACATCTTCTTCTGTGCCAACAACGCCTGATTTTTCTACAGCGGGTGGGGGGGAAGGAATTGCCGCAGGTGCGACGGCTGCCATTTTGGGTATGCCAGGTCGCCAGGATAGCCGAATTATTCTAACGCCGCGCAACTCATCCCAAGCCTATGCTTATTGGGAGACTCCTGAAGCCCATAAACAAGCGTTGCGAAGCCAGGGCGGCAAAACCCTCAAATTGCGGATTTATGATGTCACAGATCTGGAGCCAGAAACTCAGCAGCTAGAAACTGTCTGGCAGTTTAATGGTAGCGAGTTTGATTGCAACGAGACAGATCAGGATCGCCACGTTCCTATTGCTGAGAGCGATCGCGATTACAGAGCAGAAATTGGCTACCTGACGGAAAATAATCAATGGTTGAGACTAGCGCGATCATCTGCAATCCGAGTGCCTCCTGCTCCTGCTAGCGAAACAGCCGCTGAGGAACCTATTGCTGAGGAACTGCTGACTAGCTCTATGGAACTAGGCGCGATTGCAGGCGGAGTAGCCTTAGCAGCCACAGCCAGCATTGCAGTGGATTCAGAACAAAAGGCTGCTGAACCAGAAGAGCTAATGCGTATGCCGATGCCCTTACCTCTGCCAGCAAGCCGAATTGTTCTAACGCCTCGCAGTTTTGAGTCGGCTTATGTCTACTGGGAAGTTCCAGAACCTGCAAAAACAGCATTGCGGCAACAGGGTGGGGAAGTACTAACCCTGTCTATTGCTGATGTCACAGATTTGGAGCCAGGAACAGAAGTTTCCTGTAGTGTTCAACAGTTTGCTTGTACTGAGACTGAAACCGATCGCCATGTGTCGATTCCTTTGGGCGATCGGGATTATGTTGCTGAGATTGGGTATCTGGCTGCTGGAGGACGATGGCTATTGTTGGCGCGATCGGCTCCAGTCAGGGTGCCCCCTGTCCCGCAGTCCAATATGGCGGAACCGATCGAAGTACAGTTATTGGATTCTGAACCTGTGGCGGCTGAGTCTGCTGTGGTTGAAGATGCAGTTCTTGAGGCTCCTCAATCTGCAATTGCGCCTCCAATTGAACCTCTGGTTCAATCTGCTGTGGAGCTAGTTTCAGAAGGTATTCCAGCCCTGGATGAAACAGAACCGGATGAAGCACTGCTTGATTTGAACGCGTCGGAAAGAGCGGCAGCGGCAGCAGCGGGTTCCGCTGTGTTAGGCGCTAGTTTATTAGATTCTGCTGTGTTAGACCCAGAGCAGCCTACGAATGGCGATCGCGCTCAAGCCGCAGTTGAAAGAGCAAAATTTGATTTAGGGCAGCTTAATCTTGATGCCACAACATTGGCATCAATTGATGAAGGCTTACCTGATTTACCTGTTAGTTATGGTGAGAGTCGGATCACTCTAATGGCACGCGACCCCCATTGGTCTTATGCCTATTGGGATATTCCCTTGGAACATCGAGAAGCGCTACAGCAATTGGGAGGCACTCGGCTAGCACTGCGGTTTTATGATGTTACTGATATTGACGTGCTCTCTACCAAAACCCCATATGCTTGCAGACAATATTACTGTGAAGAGTCGAGCACGGGATTTGGCTATATTCCTGTACCAATTAGCGATCGCGACTACATTGTAGAGATTGGTTATGTGACTCAGGAAGGACGTTGGCTGCTGCTGGCGCAATCAGATTCGGTTCGTATTCCGCCCCTTTATCCGTCCGATGGGTATGAAGAAAAGTTTGTTACGTTTTCTTGGCAAGAAGAAATTCGTGCTCGTACACTTCACGAACTACAGTCTCCCTTTCGACGAACTTCGTTTGATA
Organism: Leptolyngbyaceae cyanobacterium CRU_2_3; assembly: GCA_012034795.1. Classification (GTDB taxonomy): domain Bacteria; phylum Cyanobacteriota; class Cyanobacteriia; order Elainellales; family Elainellaceae; genus Drouetiella. Next base: position 1,189 of record JAAUOQ010000263.1, on the reverse strand, counting down.
ATCCAATTTACGATCGCATCTTTGGCTTGAGTGAATCAGGGGAGGTGCCGTGGGCAGCAGGTTCTTTGTTTGGTTCCATGCAACAAGTTCCGGAAGCTGCCGTTAGTTCCTTTGTGTTTCCATCGGGTTCAGGTTTTGCTGGGATTTCTCAGTCTGGCGTGGGCATGTCTGGCGTGGGCATGTCTGGTATCGGCATGTCTGGTATCGGCATGTCTGGTATCGGCATGTCTGGTGTTGGGGTATACAGCCTGTCGGGTGTCGGGCTAGCAGGTTTGTCAGGCATGGGGATGATGTCTGGGTCGGGCATTGGGCTAGCAGGTTTGTCAGGCATAGGCATGATATCTGGCTCTGGTCTGGCTTCTAGATCAGGCATAGGGCTGTATACCATGTCGGGTATGGGACTGTACGCCATGTCTGGAATCAACACCATGTCTGGAATCAACACCATGTCTGGCATAGGCTTATACAACATGTCGGGTGTGGGCATGTCGGGTGTGGGCATGTCGGGCATTGGGTTTTCTGCCTCAATGCCTCCGCTCCGCCCACGCAAATTTTGGCTAGTTGCGGATGCCGAACTCATCGTTTATGGAGCAACTGAACCCGATGCCACCGTCACTCTGGGTGGTCAGACGATTCGGTTAAGCCCAGACGGAACCTTCCGCTTTCAGGTGATGTTCCCGGATGGCAATATCGACTACCCCATCTTGGCAATTGCTGCGGATGGCGAACAGAACCGAGGGATTCACATGAAATTTGTCCGCGAAACCCCGATGCGTCGGACTAACACAAAAGAGGAAGCCACAGATGAGTGGACCTCTGGGAATGACTCATGATCAATATCATCTCTCCTCAAGCCTTTGCTCTGGCTATCCATACGGCTAGTCCAGATTTAGGGTTATCTCTCAGTAACTTTGCCGGAGAAACTCGCCACCAAACCTGGTCATTAGGTCGGGCTTTGTCTACTCATTTGCATGTGTACTTGGCAGAGTTTCTCCAGCCGCAAACCTGGTCAGATTTAATGCTTCTGGCAGTTGCAAAGGGACCAGGTGGTTTCACGGGCACTCGCATTGGTGTAGTAACGGCGCGCACTTTAGCACAGCAGCTAGAGATTCCCTTATTTACAGTCTCAACCTTGGCTGCGATCGCCCAAACCCATCTTTCTCAGATTCATCTCCTCTACTTCACAATC
>JAAUOQ010000262.1 GCA_012034795.1 Leptolyngbyaceae cyanobacterium CRU_2_3 | reverse complement strand
CCCCAGCCCCTTCTTCCCAAAAGGGAGAAGGGGAGCCAGACTCAAAGTCCCTCTCCCTTTTTGGGAGAGGGATTTAGGGTGAGGGCAAATTGGTATGTGAATTTACACCGCAGTCTACTAGCTCAATGGTTGTGTTACCTAGCCGACCGTTTCTATTTCGTCTTCAAAGAACCAGGCAGCAAATTTATCATCAAACTTGACAATAACGCCAACCCCGCTGCCGTCCGTCATTCTGTAATCTTCAATCACGCCGATTTTTCCGAGATGATCGATCACTGCTTGATTGGAGCGATCGCGCAACCGACGCACACGCACTTTTTGACCTATTTCCATCACCACTCCACGATCTGATAGCCATGAATTAGTTTATCAGTCTATTGCGGATGATTACGCTATCCTGGAGGGTTATTGGCGGATTTTGATCAGTGAGTTTGGGGGTTGCAGTGGAGCAACCTGGCTCAATGCTCGAAACTTATACTCAAACCTCCTAAAAACTATGCTAGCTAAGCGAATTCTGCCTTGTTTAGACGTGAAAGCCGGGCGCGTTGTCAAAGGCATCAATTTTGTTAATTTGCGAGATGCAGGAGATCCAGTTGAACTAGCGCAAGTCTACAACCAGGCTGGCGCAGATGAACTCGTGTTTTTGGACATCACAGCCACTCACGAAGATCGAGACATTATCTATGACGTGGTATATCGTACCGCCGAGCAGGTGTTCATTCCGTTGACCGTGGGAGGCGGGATTCAGTCGCTCGATACGATCAAAAAACTCCTGCGAGCCGGAGCCGACAAGATCAGCATTAACTCTTCTGCTGTACGCGATCCCGAATTTGTCAATCGGGCCAGTGATCGCTTTGGCAATCAGTGCATTGTGGTGGCCATTGATGCCCGTCGCCGAACTGATCCCGCTCACCCAGGTTGGGATGTTTATGTCCGAGGTGGGCGTGAGAATACAGGACTTGATGCGATCGCCTGGGCTAGGGAAGTAGAACAACGCGGGGCAGGTGAGTTGTTGATCACCAGCATGGATGCTGATGGCACCCAGGCAGGCTATGACCTGGAATTGACTCGGACAATTGCCGAGCAGGTACAAATCCCCGTCATTGCTTCGGGAGGTGCAGGCAATTGTCAGCACATTCATGCCGCCCTGACAGAAGGCAGAGCAGAAGCAGCGTTGCTGGCTTCTCTTTTGCACTATGGGCAGTTAACCGTGTCAGAAATTAAGCACTATTTGTCAGAGCGCGATGTTGTAGTGCGATCGGTGTGACTGGAGTCGGTGGGGCTGGAACAACTGAGTATTGAGTTTCTGTTGAACGCACAGTATTTTCGGGAACTCTACGAGATAGTTCAGCAGAGCGCGAGTTATCTCATGATCTCCGAGACTAGCCACAAGTCCCTCGATCGCCACCCTGCCGAAATCGCCATTTTCGGTTTGTGGCTGATCCTGTATGGGACTCTCCTCTTTCACTGGTTTGATGGCTGGCTCAACAAAAGCATCAGCATCGAACATGAGTATTTCAGTCATGGCATGTTGGGTCTGCCATTTGCCAGTTATCTTTGCTGGAGTCAGCGCAATCGCTGGCTCCAGCTTCCCGATGAACCCAATCCCACCCGCCAACTTTTGGGATTATCGCTGCTGGTCTTAGGCATCTCGTTCTACCTCAGCAACCTGACTGATCTGATCAATCTGTCGCTACCTACGCTCCTGACCGGGTTTTGTATCTGGTTTAAGGGATTACCAGGCTTACGGTTACAAGGCTTCCCACTCTTACTGGTCTTTCTGGCTACACCCAACGAAATTCCTTACTTGCTCGCGCCTTACACCTTGCCACTGCAAAGCTTCATTGCGGGTATGGCGGGCTTTATTCTGGTGCAACTGGGAATGGATGTGCGAGTCGATCAAATTTATTTATTTGTCAACGATCGCATTGTGGAAGTCGCACCCTACTGTGCGGGACTAAAAATGCTGTTCACCAGTTTTTATGTGGGATTGCTGCTGCTCTACTGGACAGGGCAAACCTCCCGCAAAGCGATCGCCTGCTTCTACTGCGGCATTGTGGTAATTAGCGTTGCCGCCAACGTCATCCGCAATACGCTCCTTACTTTCTTTCATGGCACAGGTCAAGATTCTGCCTTTCACTGGTTACATGATGGCTGGGGCGGAGATGTTTACTCAACTGCCATGTTGGGATTGATTGCACTGCTGCTCAGAGGCATCGAAACCTGGATGGAAGTTGCCCTTGAAAATGAGTCCGAAGAGATTGAGCTAGAAAACGGAATTTAAGGACTATGACCCCCCAACCCCTATCCAGCTTGGCGGCGCCATCCCAGCGATCGCCCCTTTACAAGTTTCTGATTGTGGTGTTTTTGTTGACCATTGCTGCCGCTAGCGCAATTCCCAACTACCTCTCAGGCAATTGGTTTCTCAATAAAGTACCAGAACTGAGCAATATTCGCCAACTCCGAGCGATTCAGTCATCAGGACTGACGTTGCCGGATTGGCAAACCCTTGATCATCAATTGGTAGAAATTGGTGGTCACAAATGGTCTGTTCAGGCCATTGCTCCCATTGGCGAAACTACGACTAGCCCTTCAACCGCTACACTGCTAATGCTGCGTCCTCAAACCTGGCATCGAGATTTGCCCCAGGTCGATTGGGTGGACATTAGTGGCGTGCACCGCTGGACGGAAGATCGCGATCGCCAGATCACATTTTCCATTCCTTCGGCTGATGCGTCATCTCCCGTGCAGGTGAACGCCCGGTTTTTGCGCGGCTGGACGGACGAACAAACCTATGCGGTATTGCAATGGTACGCCTGGAAAGCTGGTGGACACTCGTCTCCCAACCGATGGTTTTGGGTAGAGCAAGTGTCAAAACTCCGCGATCGGCAGCATACGCCTTGGGTAGCTGTTAGTATTCTGATGCCAATCCAGCCACTAGGCGAAATTGAAGCAGTGCAAGCGCAAATGCAAGCGATCGGACGACTCGTGCAATCTGCGCTAAGAGAAAACACCTTCAAGTAGCTCTTTGGGTTGTTGTGCCGGATACTTTGTTAATCTTCCAACAATCTAGAAATAATCCTTTATAAATCTCTAGTTAATCTTTTTCTAGTCTTTTCTAATTTTTTTCTAATCCTTACCGATGCTTTTTTGCGCTCATGGTTCAAGCCTCCCGTTCTCTTCAGCGCCGCTTTGGGCCCAGCCTGTTGGTTTTTTGGATCTTGCAATCTTGTTTGTATCCGCGATCGCCCTCAGCCAAAATTTGCCTAGCCGCCTACCCAGTCCCAGCCAACCGTTTCCACCTCCTCCAGAACCGTCCATTCCAGAATCACCCACCCCAGAGCTATCCGTCCCCAAACCAACGATTCCAGAGTCGGTGGCTTCGCCCACTCGCCAGCTTTTAGAAGAGGCTCGGCAGCGGTTGATCGATCGCCATGAAACCCAGCAGTTCTCCTCACCCAATCCTGACGGCTCTCCGCCTACTGCGCTTGATCCCTTTGATGGTTATCGACTGGGCCCTGGCGACACACTTTATATTAATGTCTTACGTTTTCCAGACCTTTCTTTACAAGGCACGATCGATTTAGAGGGGAATTTACTGATTCCCCTAGCGGGAGCAGTCAGTGTGAAAGGATTAACCCCACAACAGGCTCGCGAACAAATTCGGATAGCGCTCGATCGCTTTGTGGTGAATCCTCAAGTAGATGTAATTGTGATTGCCCAGCGATCAGTGCAGGTGACAATTTTGGGAGAAGTCGTTAAACCAGGCATTTACCCGTTGCCAGCGCCTCAGCTTTCGGTCGCCTTATTGTCAGCAGGCGGTGTTACTCGGTTGGCTGATCTGAGAACTGTTCGGATTCGCCGTACTTTGGAAGATGGGTCCATCGTTGAGCGAGATGTAGATTTATTCACGCCACTGCGAGATGCCCAATCGATTCCTGACCTGCGGTTAGATGATGGTGATACCGTCGTGGTACCCACGCTCACCTCAGTAGCTAGCGGAGAGTATGATCGCAATTTGATCGCCCGGTCTAACCTGGCACAGCCACAGGTAAATATTCGCGTTCTCAACTACGCTTCGTCAGGCAGAGGTGGCACAGTGGGTAGCCTTCAACTTCCCAACGGCAGCAGCTTTGTCGATGCGCTCACTGCCATTTCGCCCGATCTGGGTAGTGCTGATATCCGACATATCGCCCTGATTCGATTTGATGTGCAGCAGGGCAAACCTGTCACTCAAAAGCTAGATGGCAAGGATGCCATCACGGGTGACATGTCCCAAAATCCCATCTTGGAGCAAAATGATGTGATTGTGATCGGTCGCAATTTAATTGCCCGGATTACTTATGCTCTCAACACCTTTACTCAGCCCTTCCGGGATGTCTTAGGCTTCCTTTTATTCTTTGATTCTCTAGCCACTAGCGCCGATAACTTATTCGGGCCGGGCAGCAGTTCCGGTAATTCCCGCTAAGGCGAGATCGCGCCCCACCCTCCACTCCTCACTCCTCACTCCTCACTGCCCATGTCTCCCCCCTTCATCAAACGCTATCTTCTAGCACTCGATCGCCATAAATGGGCGGGTCTAGCAGGCTTTATCGCTGTCACAGGGCTGTCAGGTGGGGTCGCTGCTATCCAGCCACCGCCCTCAGAAACTTATCTGGCTCAGGGACTGTTGACCTACAGCGCGCCACCCGAAGTGTTTTCGGCTACAGGGGCATCTTTGCAACAGCAGGGGCAAGCTGTTACCGCAGAAATGCTGTTAGCTCCGCCAGTGCTAGACTATGCCATTCAACAACTCCAGCAGCAAAAACTGGAAGTCTCTGCGCGGCGAATTCAGCAAAATGCTAAGGTCGTGGTTACTGGGACAAGTGGCCCTGCCCCCGCCGAAGAGTCCAAAAGCAACGCAGGGGGTCTACGGATCACGGTTACCTATCGAGATACCCAGGAAGAGCGCACGGCGGCGGTTGCTACTGCCCTCTTGGATGCGATGGTAGAGCAAAGCCGCGAGTTCAGCGTGCAACAACTCAACCGCATCAGCGATAATCTCAATCAGCTTTTGCCTAAAGTGACACGAGAGTTGCGACAAACCGAACAAAAACTGGAGGAATATGTGCGGCAAGAAGGGACTGCTCTGCAAGCAGCAGAAAGTGGCGCACTTCTCAGCAATATTACGTCTAATCAACAGCAACAACGACAAATTCGTCTGTCACTTTCCGGCATTGAAGCGCAAATCAATAGCCTGCAATCTCGGCTGGGGTTAACGCCTGATCAAGCCTATGCCTCTTCAGCCCTCAGTGCCGATCCGATCATTGCTGATCTGCGCGCCAAAATTTATCAAGCTGAAGCTCAGCAAGATTTACTCTCCAAAACTTTGCGGCCCGACCATCCGACAATGGTCGATTTGCAAAACCAGTTCACTACCTATAGCCAACTGTTGCAAGGTCGGGTCACTGAAGTACTAGGAGGACAGGGTGCGGCTCCGCTACAAGGCAGCAGTCAAATTCGCCAAGCAATCAATCTAGATCCGGCGCGTCAGCAATTAGCCAGTACCCTAGTAGGGTTGCAAACTCAGCGAGAAACGTTGCAACAGCAGTATGCGTTATTAGCTTTCACCGAACAAGAGCAGCGGCAGGAATATGCGGGTATTCCCAACAAACAGTTAGAGCAACAGCGGCTCCAGCAACAAGTGATCCTGAAGCAAACTTTCTATGACCAGGTTCAGGCTCGCTTGGCAGATGTGAAGCTAGCCCAGGAAGAAGCGGTGGGTAGTTTAGTGATCGCTCAAAAGCCCCAAATTGAAATCCAACCTCCAAAAGGTGCCAGTAGCCTGGTGATTTTACTGGTGGGTGGTTTCATGGGACTGGTGGTGGGTGGTGGCTTAGTGATGCTGTTAGATGCGATCGATCCTACTATCTACACCCTAGAAGATTTGCAGGCAGCTTTGCGATCGCAAGACGTACCGATCTTGGGATTACTACCTTCGTTACCCTGGGATGGCGAAGCGACTAGCCTGCCCATCATTGCAGAAGCCACTTCTCCCTATCTTGATCCTTACGAGCGGCTGCGCGGTACTCTACGCCGGATCGGCGGTAGCAAGGCACTCCGCCTGGTGTTGATCACTAGTACGCTAAGCGAAGAGGGTAAGACAACCACGGCTTATAACTTGGCCATTGCCTCTGCCAGAGCCGGAAAGCGGACATTGTTAATTGAAACCGATTTGCGATCGCCCTCCCATGCTGCCGCACTCAAAGTCACCCCCGATCCCCGACAGCCAATTGGAACCCCCTGCGCTAACTACGGGCAACTTAGCA
>JAAUOQ010000261.1 GCA_012034795.1 Leptolyngbyaceae cyanobacterium CRU_2_3 | reverse complement strand
ACACCTTGATTCCCAATTGTTGGAACATTTTTAAGCCTCTGCGGGCATCTAAAAGAGATACTGTTTGGGGGGTAGTGACAATTACCGCACCAGCCATCGGCACAGCTTGTGTCAACGTTAACTGAGCATCGCCGGTTCCAGGTGGCATATCTACAATCAGATAGTCCAGATCGCCCCATTGCGCCTGATAGAGGAACTGGCGAATGATGCCATTGAGCATCGGTCCACGCCAGATAACTGGCTGATCGGGATCGATCAAAAACCCCATCGAAACCAGCTTAACGCCATAGTTGAAAGCAGGCTCTATCACCTCACCCTTCTCACCCTGCTGAACTGCGACTTTGGCATGGGTTAACCCCAGCATTGTCGGGGTGTTTGGCCCATAAATATCAGCATCAATTAAGCCAACTTTGGCACCTGCCTGGGCCAAAGCAACGGCAACATTCACGGCAATGGTGCTCTTACCAACTCCCCCTTTGCCACTGGACACCGCCAGGATATTTTTGACACCTGAAATTCCTGTGCGATCGGGCAGGTTCTTTTGCTGGGGAGTTTCGGCAGTCACCTCCACAGCAACGCTCTGTACTGTTGGCAAGGTTTTAACCGCCCGCTCGCAGTCTTCAACAATAAATTGCCGCAATGGGCAGGCAGGTGTTGTCAGAACCAGGGTAAAGCTGACGTTGCCACCTTCCACGTTGACATTGCGGATCATATTTAATTCTACAAGGCTCTTGCGGAGTTCAGGGTCTTGAACAGGGCGCAGCACCTCTAAAACAGCGCTAGCATTCAATATTTGGGGCATTGTGTTCTCTACCATATCCCTACCATAGCGGCGATCGCGACGGCTAAGCATAAATCCTCAATGCCTATTCTAACCCGTCATCGTAGCGCCAATATGCTCGCACTCAACTCAGGCAACCGCCTATCCCATTTGCAAAATCCGGTTTGAGTTAGGCGCAAAGCGCTATAAATCAAGCACGCAAGCAGGGAACAAATGGCGTATTCCAAACCACTTGCCCCACTCCAGCTAGCAACAGCAGCACACCCAAAAAATCAAGTCCGTCAGGCTTGGCAAATTTTCGCCGCATACTGGGGTCTGCCAGCAACTCTCGCTCCACAGCCTGTGCCAATTCACTGGCAACCTTGGCAGCATAGGGACGAATCACTGACCAAACCAACGGGGATAGCCAGCCCCGCAAGGTGACAGAGTAGGAAACTCGTGTGCCACAGAGAGTAGATTCAACTCGATAGGTAACTCGCTCTTCTAGCCCTGGCAAAGCCAAAATCCTGACTGTCAAAAGCTCTTTGGGCAAAACTCGCTCTACAAAAATCTGAATGGGCATAGGAAACAAACGACTGACTGCCCGATAAATCAGTCCTGGTTTGGGAATCAAGCCATACGGTACATTGGTTCTGGAAAGGAGAGGATGCCAGGAGACATCGGCTAGATCAACCACCTTTTGCCACAGATCATCAACCGAAGCCGAACTCAACACCTGATAGGTTCCAACTAGGGGTGGATATTGACACCAGTTATGGCGAATTGATTTAAACCAGGAATCCAGCATGACAATTTTCCTCCAGCAGCCTCATGGCAAAACAGATGAGCTGAGAGCCATGGTATTGATCCAGTCATTACTCTGTTCAAGCTGCATCATTCTGTTTGGCTTAGCTCCCTATAGGCTTCCTATAGATCAATCATTGTAATTCACGTTACTAAGTCATTGAGATTCCGTTATCACAGTTGCTGTCAAGTTCTAGCTAAAGGGGTATGGCTGGCCGGGATTGATTCAGTTTCGATGGCTGCAAGGAATTTGTTACAAAGTATTTATGCTGTTACATTCGTTAATGCTGTGTTTTGTCGATCCAGATCGGTATAGGCTAGAGCAAGGGAAGGCTTAGAGCAAGGTCATGATTCTGGATCTTACAAATTAGATCTAAACCTAAACCATGCTTTAGGACTAATGTGCGTGAGGCTAATGATGACTCAGATAAGAGCGTGACGATCGCCTTTAGCTGAGTGCTTGATCAATTGAGCAAAATCATCCTTATCAAAGCCCTTATTAAAATCTTTGTTGTTAGATCATCGTTGAATCAGCTATCGCTATGGTGAAATCTCCTATTACTGGCGCTATCGCTTCAGGTTCCTCTAACTTTTCCTCGGCTCCCCCGGCTGATTCGCGGCAGCGAGTTAGCGCCTTTCTGCGGCAATTACAAGACAACATCTGCCGAGGACTTGAGGCAGTCGATGGACAAGGCATTTTCCAAGAAGACTTGTGGCGTCGCCAGGAAGGCGGTGGCGGGCGATCGCGTATCATGAAAGCAGGCAACGTCTTTGAGCAAGGCGGGGTCGGCTTTTCAGAAGTTTGGGGAGATGAATTGCCGTCATCTATTCTGGTACAACGCCCAGAGGCTGACGGACATAGTTTCCATGTCATGGGAACTTCAATGGTGCTTCACCCTCGCAGCCCTTACATTCCTACGGTTCACCTCAACTACCGCTACTTTGAGGCAGGGCCAGTCTGGTGGTTTGGGGGCGGGATTGACCTGACCCCTTACTATCCGTTTGCTGAAGATGTCGTGCATTTTCATCAAACCTTGAAAGATGCCTGCGATCGCATCACACTTCCTACTATCCAGCTTTTAAGCACTGGTGTGATGAATACTTTTACCTGAAGCACCGTCAAGAAACACGCGGTGTGGGCGGCATCTTCTTCGACTACCAGGACGATAATGGCGGCAGACTCTATCGGGGACCCGATCATCAGGGCGTCGCAGCAGCCCACAGCGAGGCTCTCGGAGAGGTGCAACCTCGCAGTTGGGAAGATTTATTTGCTTTTGTGCAAGACTGTGGCAATGCCTTTCTACCCGCTTACCTGCCCATCATAGAGCGTAGGCGGAACATAGAATGGGGCGATCGCCAACGCGATTTCCAGCTTTATCGCCGAGGACGCTATGTAGAATTCAACCTGGTCTACGATCGGGGCACAATTTTTGGGTTGCAAACCAGTGGACGCACTGAATCCATTCTCATGTCCCTGCCACCGCTCGTGCGCTGGGAATATAACTATCAACCTGAGCCTAACTCCCCTGAATCTCAGCTTTACGAAACTTTTCTAAAACCTCAAGATTGGTTAAATAGCTAATTTAATCGACTTCAATGCTCCGCTCTCACCAATAATCCTAATTAATTGGTGTAGAGAATATGACTTTCTTGGGGCAACCTAAGTAGTATGGAGAAGGCTACGCTGAACTGCCTCAGTTAGCTCTGACGACAGCATGAATCTATTGTTTAAGCATAGGTTCCCAAAAACCATGCTTAATTTAGGTTCATCGCATGTCATCTGCCTGTGAGTCAGTATCTTTGCGTACTTTCAAAGATTGATTGAACAAATCGATTAGGTTCCCACAGAAAGGTTGAAAATCTAACATGGAGCAGAAAACCCATACTACCAAGGATGGAAAAACTGTCGTTGTCCTAGCGCCCACAGGGCGTTTAGACATTACCACCGCTTGGCAGTTTCGCCTTAAACTCCAGGAGTGCATTTCTAAGGTCAGTTCTTATGTAGTGGTCAACCTCAGCCAAGTGAACTTCATCGATAGCTCAGGTTTGACCTCACTTGTGGCTGGGATGCGAGATGCAGATAAGGTGAACGGCAGCTTTCGGATCTGCAATGTCCACCCTGAAGCCAAACTGGTGTTTGAAGTAACTATGATGGATTCCGTTTTTGAGATCTTTGAAACGGAAGACCAGGCCTTGGAAAGTATGCCTCGCCGAATAGTGAGATGAAAATACACAGCATAAGCTTCTTTTGTTTAGCCTCCGGAAATCTGCTGAACTTTTGCATGACATCTTCAGTCATGTAAGCAAATTCTCAGATTTTTTTTAACTTCTGAGCCGGATTTTCATAACGAAGCCTGAAAGATGGGATATCCTTATCTGCTACGTTTTAATGAAAAAGCCCCCAACATGTCTCAACGGAAGCCAGTCAAGAACAGGCAGACATCCTGCTGAAAGAGTACGCCAAAGGTAAACGAGCTTTCACCCGCGTAACGCTAAGAGGTCGCGAACTCCAAGTTATTGCACCCAATCTGGAAAATTCTAATTTGAGTCGAGCTTGTCTTTTTCAAATTGGGTTAATGCAAGCTAATTTGAAAAACTGCAACCTGAGCCAAGCTCAGCTACGACTGGCAAATCTTACAGGAGCGGATCTATCTAATGCCAACTTAACCAGCGCTGACCTTTGTCGAGCCGATTTAAGTAAGTCTGACCTGAAGAATGCTTGCCTAGCGGCGGCTAATCTCGTAGAGGCCAAACTAATTGCAGCCGATCTAAGTGGAGCCGACTTGAGAGGAGCGAACCTATCTCAGGCTGACTTGCGTAGCGCCATTTTTTTTCAGACTATTATGCCCGATGGAACAATCCACAACTCTAACTGCTCCTAACCGAACCTCAAGCTGTTCTACAGCGTGAAGGATGCGGGACAGTTGCAGATGTGCGATTGCCCTGCCCTTGATTTTGAATGCGTGGCGTTGACCTATCAACTTTGCAAATTTGCTAAGTAGCAGGCATACAAAATAAACGATCCAATTTTAGGGGGTGTGCCCTGGAGAGACACTCCCCCTAAAAATTGGGTTTGTAAATATTTCTGTCCAACCCTTTAATCTTCATGGTCTTCAAACGGATCGGCTAATTGCTTAGAGGGTGGTCCAAATGAAAGATAAATGGTGATGCCTGTAAGTAAGACCACAGTTAGGGCGATCGCCCAACTGACGACTGTTGCAGGTTCTGAGGTATCAATAATGCTAAGAACTGTTGCAGGTATCATGCGCTAAAAAATGACGGTGTAGTATTACTCTTATAATATTACGGATCGTTAAAATCTTTAGAGAGCTATAAAGGGTTACTCATGGCACAACGGACTCGGTTGGGAGATGTTCTTAAGCCCCTGAACTCTGAGTACGGTAAGGTTGCGCCCGGTTGGGGAACAACCCCGTTGATGGGAGTTTTCATCGGATTGTTTTTTGTTTTCTTGTTAATTATTCTGCAAATTTATAACTCTTCTTTGATTTTGGAAGGAGTCAACGTCGATTGGGCTAGCTTAGGCAGCTAAACCTTAGTTCAAATTTTGCGCTTGTTTCTATAGGATTAGAGACCTGTCCCTGGCTTGTCTGGGGGCTTTTTATTGCAGTTTTTGGATAATTGGATTATTCAAACTCAGATTTCAAGTTCACAATCGACTCAGACCATCCGTATTAAAGTAGGGGTTGGGGCAAATTTTTGCCTGCATTCTTGGTTCTCTGCTATCTAGCGTTCTGCGATCGTTTTCAGGAGAAATGCTGTGAATATTTTTGGGATTGGTTTGCCAGAAATGGGTCTGATTATGGTGGTGGCATTGCTGATTTTTGGGCCGAAGAAGCTTCCTGAAATTGGACGCAGCATGGGCAAAGCCATTCGAGGATTTCAGGAAGCCTCAAAGGAGTTTGAGAATGAATTTAAAAAGGAAGCAGAGCGGATTGAGAAGACAGTTAGTGAGCCGATGAAAGCCACCCTAGAACCCTCCGAACCCAAAACTAAGGCTCTGGCATCTGCGGAGCCAGAGACAGTCTCCCCCAGATCTGAAACGGCAGAAATAGAAACGGCAGAAATAGAAACTGAATCGGAGACGGTGAGTTCCTCTCGGCCCAGCTAGCTTAAGCTGCACCTACCCAGTAGCGCTATGACAAATACTGCTTCTAATGTCGTTTCTAATGCCTTAGTGATACCGCGCTTGATTGTAGGGCTTGGCAATCCTGGGACTAAGTATGACCAAACACGACATAATATTGGCTTTGCCGCGATCGATACACTAGCCCAAGCCTGGCAAATTCGCTTGTCTGAACATCGAAAATTCCAGGGCTGGTTTGGGGAAGGTTTGGCTGTCAAAGGCGCAAAGGTTGGCTTGCTAAAACCGACTACCTTCATGAATCTTTCTGGGCAATCGATTCGTGCCGTCATTGACTGGTACAAGATTGCCCCGGAGGAGGTGCTGATTATCTACGATGAAATGGATCTGCCGATTGGCAAGCTACGGCTGCGCCAGAGTGGGTCTGCTGGTGGACACAATGGCATGAAGTCTGCCATTGCTCATCTCAATAGCCAAAACGTCCCAAGGCTCCGCATTGGCATCGGCAATCCGAAAGACAAAGGTTCTGAAGGGGAAGCAGTATCTCACGTATTAGGCCGCTTTTCACAAGCAGAAAACCAGGCGATGAAGGCAGCTTTGAAGCTTGTGTTAGATGCCGTTGAGCTTAGCTTGAAACAGGGCATTCC
>JAAUOQ010000260.1 GCA_012034795.1 Leptolyngbyaceae cyanobacterium CRU_2_3 | reverse complement strand
GTCCGATTTTGTATTTGAGCTAGAGGTTGGACTGGATTTTGTTAGTCGGCTCACCAGCGAGAATAGGTTGAACCAAATTGTTGACACGTATGCAGACCACCCACTCAATCTTTAAGACCACTCCATCAAAAGAAATGGTTGCGAACAGTGTCCTGGTTGCTAATTAGCAGCACAATTTGAACTTGAACACCGAATGCATTGTTTTGTCGGTGTTACCTTACTAAACTGGTCTAATAAGCTCGGTCTAATATAAGACAGGAGACTTCAGGGTCAGACTTCAGAAATCTTGGGCTAAGATCTCGAACTAAATCGAAGAGCAGACATAGACACATAAGGGGATTATCGGTGTGCTGTATCTAGCAGAAGTAGTACAGAGGAAGGGCGGAATCATTGGTGGCAGCAAGACCGAGTTGAAGCTACTTGCTTGTCAGCGGTCTGAGCAAAGCTGGAGTGCTGTGCCTGGGGAAGACGTAATTCCTGCCCCCGATGATGCCAGCAATTATGGAACTGGCGTCTTGGTGATGGTAGATCTATCTAGCAGCAAGCAAGTGCAGCGACACTTTGAGGCAGGTCGTCAGCTTGTCAGTATCTTGCAGGGGTTTTCCCGGCTTCAGGAAAAAGCCAAGACCCAGGAAGAAGAAATTGACCAATGGAAAGAATCACTGACTTACCAGAGCCAAGAGCTCAACCGTCGGGAAATGGAAATGGAAGCCCGACAGGAAGAGCTTCAGCAAATGGAAGCTGAATTCGCCAAACTTGAGCAACAGCAGCAAGAGATTGAGACTTCTCGGACTCACGTCAATTTTTTGCGGGAAGAATTTGAGCGCAAAACACAAGAACTGGAAGGAGCTTGGGCGCAGCTACAAGGAGAAACCAATCGTCTGCAAGAGCGACAAGCAGAGCTTCAACAAGCGCCAGGTTTGGATGCTGAACAAGCCCACCATTTGCAAGAATTGCTCGATCGCCTCTCTAGTTCAGAGAATCCAGCAAATTCTATCCAAGAGCATGTCAACGCTACCTTTGAAATTATTAATCACCAACAGAGCATTTTGGACAGCCATTGGCAAAACTTTCATCAGCAACAGGGTTCGGCTCAGCAACTTCAGGGCGAAGTAGACTGGAAAGTTCAGGAAATGCGCGATCGCTGGCATGCCTGGCATCAAGCTCAAACTGCATTAGAGCAAGCCAAGTCCGATCTGAGTGCCAAAGAAGAGGCTTGCCATCTGAATCAAGAATATGCCGAGACCCTGTTGGCACAGAGCCAAAATCAGGAGGCTCTGCGTCAACAAGTTGCTCAACTGGCAGGCACACCCGACAAAGTGAATGCCGAAGACTTGGAAAAGATGTCTCTAGAGACGCTCCAAACTACAGTTAAAGATCTAGAGAAAGATTTGGAAAAAATGTCTCGCTTGTCCAAAGCCAAGAGGAAGAATTAACGCTTCAGCAAGAAGCCATTAATGAATTGAGTCAACGGATTCAGCAAGCCAGCGAGTATGACCGAATGCAGATGGAAACCGAGATTGCGGATGAACAAGATCGCTATCAAATGCTGAACGAAACCCTGGTGGGTCAGCGGCGCAATCTGCAAGATCGGGAAGCCGTGTTAAAACAACATCAGGTGGCTCTGGCAAGACGGCAGGGGCTGCCAGTGTCAGAGGAAAGCCGCTCAGAACTTCTACCCATCCTGTCACAGATTGATCAAATCAGACAGCAGCAGGCGAAAGAACTCCAGGATCTAGAAGAGAAAATCCAACAGTTACACCCTGAAATTGAGCAAGCTCAAAGCACTCTTCAGCAACAGACCCTTGAACAAACTCTCAACGCGACGAACTCAGACAACTGGAACAGCAACTTCAGTCACAAGTAGTGGCAGCAGCAGAACTGTGTGGCAAGGTGAACGCCTATCAAGATACTCTTCAACCCATCCAGGACAACCTGAACGGACTGCGACAGAAAGCAGAAGCGATCGCCCACAGCCTCAGCCAATCTCAAGAGTCAAGCCAGCATCAGGTTCAAGCTATTCATGAAATCCGAGAGATCATTCAGCACTTGGCCAGTCAGTGAAAATAGTCATTGAAAATGGCTATCAGCACAATGGCTATCAGCCGATTGAACTTCTCCTATTTGCCTGGAGGAACACCGCTGGCTTTAAGCACATCACTCAGGGTTGAGCAGTAATTAACTAACCCAAAGCTATTAGGACTGATGGGATATTGATAGGTAAAGTGAGGATCACTGAGGCAGAACCGATCCCACTCTGCCATTTGAATTCGGAAAAGTTTGATCAAAATATCGGCCAATTGGAGGGACAGCGGAATCCGAAAGTAGATTCGTTCTTTGAGATAGGCAGAGATTTCCTCAATGGCTTGGTTGACTGTGAGAGGCGGATTCCCCAAGACCAGTTCGTGAGGCTCGTCAACTTGGATGGGGTGTTCGATCAAGTAGAGAACCACCTGGGCAATATCTTGAGCATGAAGAAAGTGAAAACTGCCATCTGCCTGGAAAAACCGCAGTAGTTTTGCCCACTTGATCACATCTTTAATGCCTGCCGAGATATGAGAATAAGGCTTTTGGTGATCACCGCCAAACACCAAAGTGGGAAAGAGAGTGGTGACCTGGGGAGCGATCGCCAGCTTGGGCAACTGTTCGTGGCACTGATATTTTGACTTGATGTAGTCTGTACCGATTTCGCCTGCTGCCTGAAGTGGCTGGTTATGGCGATCGAGAATACTGGCAGTCGAAAAATAAATCACCTGCTGACAGACTGATGGATCGAGCAGATTCATCAAACGAATCGTTTTAGTGACGTTTGTATCGTAAGTTTCTTCTGCACCGCCCCAAGCCGCCGCCGTTAAGATTGCACAGTCGATGGTTTTCAGCAACCTGCCCACCTGCTCAATTTCCCGGAGGTCACCCTGAATCACTGTGATTCCAGGGCGGCTTTGGTAGTTAAATTGCAACTTTGCTGGATCTCGTACCAAAAAGAACAGATCATGGTCTGTTTTCTGAATCAGCAGATCAGCAATATAGTGGCCAATACAGCCACTGGCACCTGTGACAAAGATTCGCTTAACAGTCATGGAAAAGATAAAGAATGAAAGGTGAAGGATGAAAAGCGTAGATAGAGCAGTCATGCTGTCTCTGGGCTACTGCCTGCAACCTGAATCTAGTGACAAATCATACGCGATAATCGATTGGAACCGCCTAGATTACGGGTGCTGAAAAGATTCATCCTTCACCTTTTCACTAAGCGTGAACCGTTAGTAGCGAGTCTGCTTGTTTAGCAGTCTCAAAGAAGTAGGCGACATTTTCTTCAGGAGTGCTGGGTAAAACGCCATGTCCTAAGTTGAGGATATGTCCTCGGTTTCCTGCTTTTTGGATGGTATCAAGAATGCGATCGCGGATAAACGCCTTAGAGCCAAACAACACCCCCGGATCGAGGTTGCCTTGTACCTTAATCTGAGAACCAAGGCGGGCGCGCGCCTCTGCCATATCAACAGTCCAATCTACAGTAACAATGTCTGCACCCGACTGTCCCATGCGCTCTAGCACACCAGCACTGCCGCTTACCAGCAAAATTAACGGCGTATCGGGGTGAGTTTGGCGAACTTGCCGAATCACGCGCTGCTGGTAGGGCAGGGCAAAAGTGTCATAGTCTTGGGGGCTAAGCTGACCAGCCCAAGAGTCAAACATTTGCACCACCTGCGCGCCACAGTCAATTTGGTAGCGGATGTAGGTAGCGATCGCATCGGATAATTTTGCCAGTAGCTGATGCAGGATGGTGGGATCAGAAAAAGCCATGTGCTTGATCACGGCATAATCTTTAGAGCCTTTGCCTTCAACACTGTAGGCAGCCAGTGTCCAGGGTGCGCCGACAAAACCCAACACAGTCGATTGATTGCCGACTTCTTGACGCAGGGTTTGGAGGATGGGCTTGATAAAAGGCAGTGCCGATTCTGGCTCTAGGGGGCGCAGAGCGTCTACCTGTTCCTGAGTCCGGATAGGAGAGAAGATAATGGGGCCTTTGCCTTCGGCAATGTCCATCTCAATGCCAATACCGGGCAGCGGTGTGACAATATCGGAGAATAGGATAACGCCATCGGGCTGGAAGGCTCGCCAAGGCTGGAGGGAAACTTCGATCGCCACGTCTGGAATTTCTGAACGTTCCCGAAACGACGGATATTTCTCCCGCAGATCCCGATATGCCTTCATGTAGCGACCTGCCTGCCGCATCATCCAAACAGGTGGGCGATCGAGCGCTTCTCCGCGTGCGGCTCTAAGCAATAAAGGAACCTGGTTTAATCCGGTCATTTCAACTCCGCCCTGCGAATAAATTACAATGGGAATAAATTATTTTTCTAAGCGCAATTCTGAAGCGCATTTGCTAGCTTAGCATTCAGCGATCGCCCTTCCTGAGTAGGGGGTTGGTAAACCGTTACAAAAATTCAGATTTTGGCAACTGTTGGCTCAGCATCTGTAACGTGATTTCGGTGAAATGATCGGGGTGAAAGGATATCGCCCTCATCCCCCAGCCCCTTCTCCCTAACTGGGAGAAGGGGAGCCAGAACTGGTGTTGGAGAACTGGCGCTAACGCATCAACACAGTCATGACCTTGCCCGTGGCAAAGGGAGCCGGGACGATTGGGGTGAACTTGGCCCGATCGCTCGCCAATCTTTTTACATAGCACTCGTTGATCAAATGCACCACTTGTTCGCGGGTGCCAATGATCCAGATCTGCGCCTTTTCGTTCTGCTGCGTGGGCAGCAGAGTATTGTACTCGCCTGTCATAGAGTTGAGCCTCGCTAATGAGAATGGAAAGAAAACAAGGAAGGAAAAGCTTAAGGTGTGGGTTCCTAACCACTGTTTCGCATTAGCGAGGCGAATGACCTTAGATCTTTCGATCTAAAATCAACAAAGCCCGCGCCCTCTGGGTACACAGAGTGCCAGGTTAGCTGGTTAGAAGTGGGTTCAGCACTTCTAATCAGCGTCTCACCTTAAGCCGAATTGTCTTGCACTGGCTTTGTTTGTCTGGGGTTTGTCCGTCCCCCAAAACCAGTATGGCTCAGCATAGAGGAAATGTGTCTCAGACACAAGCGTAGCCGTGCATTGGGACTATTTAACCGAGAAGGATTTTAAGGTTGGGTGCTTAGCGAGATAACTTGAGGAAAAAGCCCGATCGCTTGAGTTTTCAGTGAGATAATTGGAGCAAAAAGTCAGGGCGATCGCACTCTAAACCGCATTGTTCTTAGAAAAAGTGTGGAGCTTTGGGTTCCAAATGGCACTGTTCCTAGAAAAAGTGTGGCGCTTGATATTTATAGCTGCATCGTCCGAGCAAAAAGTGTGGCGCTTCGAGTTCTAAACCCCATCGTCTGAGCAAAAAGCGCGATCGCTTCAGTTTTTAGCCAGCGCTTGGGGGAGAATAGCCCCGAATTCTTGCAGAAGTTGACAATTGGACGACAAAACTGGGACACACCCAAACGACTCCCTTCTCCTATACTCAGTTAGGTAGATACATTGGGACGCACCAGGTTATGTCGGAGGTTAAGGCAGTTTATCCAAATGAGGCAATCCATTCCGCTGCGCCGACTAGCAAAAGTTGTCCACCCTTTCGTTGATTATTCCTGCCTACAACGAGCAACTGGGGATTGTTCCCGTTTTAGAACACCTGCAAAGGATTTTGGATGGGGCACGGTGCGAGTATGAAATTATTGTGGTTAACGACGGCTCAACAGACGATACTGGAAAGCTGCTGCGATCGCACCCCGGCATTCGGTTAATTGAGCATCGTCGCAATTTGGGCTATGGAGCCGCTCTAAAGACGGGCATTCGCAACGCCCAGCATTCTCTGATTGTGATTACAGATGCTGATGGCACCTACCCAAACGAACGCATTCCAGAACTGGTGGCGATCGCCACTCAAGTGGATATGGTGGTGGGGGCGAGGATTGGGGCCAATGTGCGCTACTCCAAAATTCGCCGCATTCCCAAATGGTTTTTGGTTAATTTTGCTCAGTGGTTGACGCGCACCAAAATTCCCGACCTCAATAGCGGCTTACGGGTGTTCCGCCGCAACGTGGTAGAGCGATTTTTGAACATCTTGCCGGATACCTTTAGCTTCACCACTAGCATTACGGTGGCGATGCTGATGAACAATTACATGGTGCATTACGAACCCATTGACTACCACATGCGGGGTGGGCAAAAAGCAAAATTAAAACCGATTCGCGATACGTTGCGCTTTTGTGCAAACTGATCTTTGCGAACAGGAGTGTATTTTTGCGCCACTGCGGGTCTTTCATGCCGCTCGCAACAATTTTCTTTGCGGGCT